>NZ_JBWGIG010000010.1:0-214464 GCF_056312595.1 Pseudomonas sp. GYB4201
TGGAGGCGTCGATCAACGGGCTGCCCGAAGGGCCGAGGCCGCAGGCCGAAGAGACGGTAACCCGCAGGCTTCTATAGCGGGTGCCGTCTGCCCGTTGAGCGACGCCGGAAGGAGGGGACCCGTAGCGAAGCGGAGGGCCCAAGCAGGGGCAAGCCCTTTTTGCTTACTTTTTGGGGCGACTGCCAAAAAGTGAGTCGGCGTAAGGCCGAAACGGTCGGTGGTCGCACCACGAAAATGGATATATCCAGAAACGTCAGAAGCGGGATCCGATCATCGTGAACATATCCATTACCTAGGGTGATGCACAATCACCTTTCCGCCCTTACGGCGGCTCACTTTTTGTCAAACGCCACAAAAAGTAAGCAAAAAAGGCTTGCCCCTGCTTGGTCCCTACGCTTCGCTGCGGGTTCCCTCCCTCCGGCGTCGCCCAAGCGGCCGACGGCCCGGAATAGAAGCGCCTCCGGTTCCGTCTTCCCCGGCTACGCCGTGGACCGCTCGGCCAACGCCTCCAGTCGGCCCTGGCGCTTTATGGGGCACACAATCAAGATCAAGGGCCGCACGGGATCAAGATCAAAAGCAGTTCGCGGCAGCTACGGTGGCTGCGGTGGCTGCGTTAACACACTGCCGCCGAACCGCTTTTCAAAAGGCAAAAAAAAGGGGCGGTATGACCCGCCCACCTTTTCTGTCCCTATTCCCTGTATCCCTGTCATCGTCCTGATGAACCGCGTCCTGCGGTGTCCTGGCGCTCATCCTTGAGAGCCTGTGCCTGCTCCTTGGCACTGGTTCGATCATAGAGAATCCAGATGACGATTCAACTGCACAAGTCTTTCAGGAAAAGTCTTTTCCAAGCTGCAACAGTCAGGAAAAACCAGACAGAACAGTACGTTGCGCACAGCCATGGAAGACGTTTGACAGCCGCAGTCCACAATCACTTACAGAACACGCTGGCGATCGCTGACCCGAACGCCGGAAACAAAAACGCCCCGAACCAGTCGGGGCGCCTGAGCTGCCAAACGAACTACTGGAACAGTGATTCGCTGGACAGCCCGTTCTTCTCGAGAATCTCGCGCAAGCGCTTCAAGCCCTCGACCTGAATCTGGCGAACCCGCTCCCGGGTAAGGCCGATTTCCAGGCCGACGTCTTCCAGGGTACTGCTTTCGTGGCCACGCAGGCCGAAGCGCCGCACCACCACTTCGCGCTGCTTGTCGGTGAGCTCGGAGAGCCACTGGTCGATGCTCTGGGACAGGTCATCGTCCTGCAGCAGCTCGCACGGGTCGGTGGGACGGTCGTCCGTGAGGGTGTCGAGCAGGGTCTTGTCGGAGTCCGGGCCGAGGGAGACGTCCACCGAGGACACCCGCTCGTTGAGCCCGAGCATGCGCTTGACCTCGCCCACCGGCTTCTCCAGCAGGCTGGCGATTTCTTCCGGCGACGGCTCGTGGTCGAGTTTCTGGGTCAGTTCGCGCGCCGCCCGCAGGTAGACGTTGAGTTCCTTCACGACATGAATCGGCAGCCGGATGGTCCGGGTCTGGTTCATGATGGCGCGTTCGATGGTCTGGCGAATCCACCAGGTGGCGTAGGTGGAGAAGCGGAAACCGCGCTCGGGGTCGAATTTCTCGACGGCCCGGATAAGCCCCAGGTTGCCTTCCTCGATCAGGTCGAGCAGGGACAGGCCACGGTTGACGTAGCGACGGGCGATTTTCACCACCAGGCGCAGGTTGCTTTCGATCATGCGCTTGCGGCCGGCCGGATCACCCTTTTGCGACAGGCGCGCAAAATGGACTTCTTCTTCCGGGGACAACAGGGGGGAAAAGCCGATTTCGTTCAAATACAGCTGTGTCGCATCCAGCGCACGGGTGTAATCGATGTACTTGTGTTGCTTGAGTGCTGTGGAGTTCTTGGCCTTGGCACGAACCGTGGGCACCACGGGTTCATCGTCCGCCTCAGCGTCCAGGACGATGCCGGTTTCCATAAGGAGCACCTCATCGTCGATGTCAAACTCCGGCGCTTCTTTGTTGAGAGCCATTTGTTATAGTCCTTTGTTGAGTTCGACCTCAAGCTCTAGCGCCGCGCTTATCCTTGGCTACGCTAAAGCCTGTCCCCGCTACATCGAAGGAACAGGCTTGGCAACGATCAACGTCGTGGCAAAAACTGCAAGGGGTCTACTGGCTTGCCCTGCCGGCGAATCTCGAAGTGGAGCTTCACCCGGTCGGTACCCGTGGAACCCATCTCGGCAATTGTCTGCCCGGCCTTGACCTGCTGCCCCTCCCGAACCAAGAGCCTGCGGTTGTGACCGTAGGCACTGACGTAGGTATCGCTGTGCTTGATGATTACCAACTCGCCGTAGCCCCGCAACCCACTCCCGGCGTACACCACCGAACCATCAGACGCAGCAAAAACAGGCTGTCCCAATTCCCCGGCGATATCAACGCCTTTATTCAAACTACCGTTTGAAGCAAATTTTCCAATCAGCACGCCGTTGGCAGGCCATGTCCAACCGCCTGTGATCTTCTCGCCCGCAGGCACCGGCACCGGCTCGGGAGCGGCCGCAACGGGGGCCGGTGGCGCGGTTTTCTGACCCTGGGCACCCGCCACCGGCGTGAAGATAATGGGCCGACGAGTGACCTTGAACGAGCCCGACGGCGACGCCGAGGTTTCAGTTTGCGCCGCCGCGACCGGTGCAGATGGAGCGCTGCCATCACCGAAGCGAATGACCTGTCCCGGATGAATGGTATAGGGCTCGGGGATGTTGTTGCGGGCAGCCAGGGCCTTGTAGTCCCAGGAGTAGCGGAACGCGATGGAGAACAGGGTATCGCCGCGCTTGACCCGGTACTGGCCCGTGGTGACCGGCTGGCGCTCTGGCGCGGCCGGTGCCGAGGCGCTCCCGCCGCTGCTGCGGTCGACCACCCGCACGCCGCCCGAAGGGTGGCTTGCGCAGCCAGCCAGGGTCGTTGCAAGGGCGAGGCCAATCACCAGAAGCTTGTAGCTCGATAGTCCTGCATGCTGCCGAATGACTGTGGGACTCACCCGCCGCTCCCTTGAAAATGGTGGCTGATAGAAAAATAGACTGTTGTGTCGCAATTATAACCATCCACACGCATATTTCTGACGTATTCGCGTTACAACCTGTAAAGGCTGCGCTGTCAGACCCGTGCCCTGCCAAAGAATTCACCGCCAGCCAACGAAATCCTGCTCAGGCCAGGGGCCCGTTGAGCAGCGGCACGAAACGCACCGCTCCCAGCACATGCCGGGAAAAACCCTGATCTTCGCGGACGATCAGCATCAGTTGCTGCACCTCCCCCGACCCCACCGGAATGACCAGGCGCCCCCCCGGCGCCAACTGGTCCAGCAGCGCCTGGGGCACGTCGGTGGCCACGGCGGTGACGATGATGCCGTTGTACGGCGCCAGCGCCGGCCAGCCTTCCCAGCCATCGCCCCAGCGGAACACCACGTTGCGCAGGTTGAGCTCCACCAGGCGCTCCTTGGCGCGATCCTGCAGCACCTTGATGCGTTCGACCGAGAACACCCGCTCCACCAACTGCGACAACACCGCAGTCTGGTAGCCCGAGCCCGTGCCGATCTCCATGACCTTGTCCAGCGGCCCGGCCTCCAGCAGCAGCTCGCTCATGCGCGCCACCATGTAGGGCTGGGAGATGGTCTGGTTGTGGCCGATGGGCAGCGCCGTGTCCTCGTAGGCGCGGTGCGCCAGGGCTTCGTCGACGAACAGATGACGCGGGGTGCGGCGGATCACGTCCAGCACCCGCTCGTTGCTCACGCCCTCTTCGTACAGGCGCTGGATCAGCCGCTCGCGGGTGCGCTGGGAGGTGAAACCGATGCCGCGACGGCTCAGGTCATCTTGTTCGCGCATCAGCGTAGCCCCTCCAGCCAGGTTTCCAGGCTGTCGAACGCCGGGCTGAAAGTGCGGTCCAGCTGCAACGGGGTGACCGACACGTAGCCTTGCATCACCGCGTGGAAGTCGGTGCCCGGGCCGCCGTCCTCGGCGTTGCCGGCGGCGGCGATCCAGTAGCCTTCCTTGCCGCGCGGGTCGACCACGCGCGTGGGCGCCGCTGCGCGAGCGCGGTGGCCCAGGCGGGTCAGCTGGATGCCACGAATGCGCTCCAGCGGCAGGTTGGGAATGTTGACGTTGAGCACGGTGCGCGGCGGCAGGTTCAATTCACCGTGGGCCTGCACCAGGTGCCGGGCGTACCAGGCGGCAGTGGCGAGGTTGTCCACCTGGCGCGACAGGAACGAGAACGCAAACGAGGTGCCCCCCAGGAAACGCCCTTCCAGCGCGGCACCGACGGTGCCCGAATAGAGCACGTCGTCGCCCAGGTTGGCCCCCAGGTTGATGCCTGACACCACCAGGTCCGGCTCCTGCGGCAACAGGCCGTTGAGGCCCAGGTGCACGCAATCGGTGGGGGTGCCGTTGAGGCTGATGAAACCGTTGGCCAGGCGCTGCGGGTGCAGCGGCCGGTCCAGGGTCAGCGAACTGCTGGCACCGCTGCGGTCGCCGTCGGGGGCTATGACCGTGCACTCGGCAAAGCCGGCCAGCGCTTCATGCAGCGCGGCCAAGCCAGGGGCGGCGACACCATCATCGTTTGAAATCAGAATACGCATGGGCTTTCCGTCTGCCCTGCCGGCACCAGATCAACAAGCTCGCGCACCACCACGGTGGCGAAGCATCCGGCCGGAAGGACGAATTCCAATTGCAGAATGTCAGGCTCCGGATAATGCCACGCCAGCCCGCCGATGGGCAGCCGCAGGATGCGGCGTTCGTGAGCCATGCCCGCTTTTGCCAACCATTCGCCGAGCGGCGCCAACCGCGCGCCGACATTCTGTTCCAGTTCATGGATGGCACCCGCGGCCGGCGAGTCACCTTCGCCCCACATCGGGCCGGTGGGGTGCAGGTCGAGAATGCCCAGGCGCGGGTCGCTGCACTCGGCCTCACCGGCCGGGAAGAAGCTGCGGCTGTCGGTGAACGCCAGCAGGTCGCCGACCCGGGCCTGGTTCCAGCTACCGTCGCCGACGCGCGCAGCCAGCACCTGGTTGAACAGGTAGCTGCGGGCCGTGGACAGCAGGCGCGAACGCACGTTGCGCTGCTCTGGCAGGGCCTGGCGTTCGGCCCATTGGCGGGCGTCGTGGACGTTGCCACCCTGGAAGCCAAACCGCTGGGTGCCGAAGTAGTTCGGTACGCCAATGGTCTTGAGCTGTTCCAAACGTGCGTCCAGGGCCGCGCGGTCAGCCTCCAGCGCGGTCAGGCGCAGGGTGAAGCCGTTGGCCGAGTGCGCGCCGCGCTGCAGCTTGCGCTTGTGGCGGGCGACCTTGAGGATGGCCAGGGTGTCGTTTTCGGCGGCGCTCAGGTCCGGGTCCGCCTTGCCGGGCAGGTGCAGGCTGAACCACTGCCGGGTCAACGCCTGGCGGTCCTTGAGGCCTGCGTAGCTGACGGTGCGCAGCGGCACGCCGGCGGCCTTGGCCAGGCGGCGGGCAGCCTCTTCGGTGTTGAGGTTGCGTTTTTCCACCCACAGCCACAGGTGCTCGCCTTCGCCCGCCAACGGGATGTCCAGCACCTCGTCGACCTGGAAGTCTTCGGCAGTGGCTTTCAGCACGGCGCGGCCCAGGGCCGGCCCGGCGGCGCAGGGGCCCAACAGTTCGAGTTCGGTCATGCTGGCAGCAAAAAGGCGACGGCGTGAACCGCGATACCTTCCTCACGGCCGGTGAAGCCCAGCTTTTCGGTGGTGGTGGCCTTGACGTTGACCTGGTCCAGTTCGACCTGCAGGTCAGCGGCGATCAGGCTGCGCATGGTGTCGATGTGCGGGGCCATCTTCGGCGCCTGGGCGACGATGGTGGCGTCGACGTTGCCGACCTTCCAGCCCTTGGCCTGGACGATGCCGACCACGTGGCGCAGCAGCACGCGGCTGTCGGCGCCCTTGAATTGCGGATCGGTGTCGGGGAAGTGCTTGCCGATATCACCCAGCGCGGCGGCGCCGAGCAGCGCATCACTCAGGGCGTGCAGCAGCACGTCACCATCGGAATGGGCGAGCAGGCCGAATTTGTGAGCGATGCGAACGCCGCCCAGGGTAATGAAATCGCCGTCAGCGAAACGGTGCACATCGTAGCCGTGGCCAATACGCATAAATAGAAAAGCCCTGAAGGAGACAGGGCGTGATTCTACCTGCTTTATGTAACAACGGGGCCGCAAAAAGCGGCCCCGAAACGCCGTGAATCAGGGGCAAAACGACATCATGGCCACTGCAAAACGCGTAGCCGCTGCCGCAGGCTGCACTGGGCCGATACCTCACCGGAGATATCCAGTGACCACAAGCGCCAGCGCAGCCTGGCGGCAGCGGCTACGTCAAGCCAATGCCGCGGCGTGGTGACGCAGGTGGTCGTCAATGAAGCTGGCGATGAAGTAGTAGCTGTGGTCGTAGCCAGGCTGCAGGCGTAGCTGCAGGTCGTGGCCTGCGACCTTCGCCGCCTGCACCAGCGCCTCGGGCTTGAGCTGGTTGACGAGGAAATCGTCACGGTCGCCCTGGTCCACCAGGAACGCCTGGGGCGCCTTGCTCTCGGCCATCAGCACCGAGGCATCCCACTCGCGCCAGCGCGAACGCTCCTCGCCCAGATAACGGGTGAAGGCCTTCTGGCCCCACGGGCAATCCATGGGGTTGCTGATGGGCGAAAACGCCGACACCGAACGGTAGCGCCCCGGGTTGCGCAAGGCGCACACCAGCGCGCCATGGCCACCCATGGAGTGACCGCTGATGGCACGGCGGTCGGAGGCCGGGAAATGCGCCTCCACCAGGGCTGGTAGCTCGTTCACCACGTAGTCGTGCATGCGATAGTGCTGGGCCCACGGCTGCTGGGTGGCGTTGAGGTAGAACCCCGCCCCCAGGCCGAAGTCCCAGGCGCCGTCCGGGTCACCGGGCACGTCGGCGCCGCGCGGGCTGGTGTCCGGCGCGACGATGATCAGGCCCAGCTCGGCGGCCAGCTTGTGGGCGCCGGCCTTCTGCATGAAGTTCTCGTCCGTGCAGGTCAGCCCCGACAGCCAGTACAACACCGGCAGCGTGCCGCCCTGCTCCGCCTGGGGCGGCAGGTAGACGGCGAAGGTCATGTCGCAACCCAGCACGTCCGAGCGGTGGCGGTAGCGCTTGTGCCAACCGCCGGCGCTTTTCTGGCAGGAGATGTTTTCCAGGCTCATGGGCAACCTCAGAAGTGGATGACCGAACGGATGCTCTTGCCTTCGTGCATCAGGTCGAACGCCTTGTTGATGTCTTCCAGGCCCATGGTGTGGGTGATGAAGGTGTCCAGCGGGATCTCGCCCTTCTCGGCCATTTCCACGTAGCTTGGCAGCTCGGTGCGGCCACGCACGCCACCGAACGCCGAACCGCGCCAGACGCGACCGGTCACCAGCTGGAACGGACGGGTGGAAATTTCCTGGCCCGCGCCGGCCACGCCGATGATCACCGACTCGCCCCAGCCCTTGTGGGCGCATTCCAGGGCGGCACGCATCAGGTGCACGTTGCCGATGCACTCGAACGAGAAGTCGACGCCGCCGTCGGTCATGTCGACGATGACTTCCTGGATAGGACGGTCGAAGTCCTTCGGGTTGACGCAGTCGGTGGCGCCCAGCTGGCGAGCGATCTCGAACTTGGCCGGGTTGATGTCGATGGCGATGATGCGGCTGGCCTTGGCCTTGACCGCGCCGATGACCGCCGACAGGCCGATGCCGCCCAGGCCGAAGATAGCCACGGTGTCACCCGGCTTGACCTTGGCGGTGTTGAGCACCGCACCGATGCCGGTGGTCACGCCGCAACCCAGCAGGCAGACCTTCTCCAGCGGCGCTTCCTTCTGGATCTTGGCCACGGAGATTTCCGGCAGCACGGTGTATTCCGAGAAGGTCGAGGTACCCATGTAGTGGAACAGCGGCTTGCCGTTGTAGGAGAAACGCGAGGTGCCGTCGGGCATCAGGCCCTTGCCCTGGGTGGCGCGCACGGCCTGGCAGAGGTTGGTCTTGCCCGACAGGCAGAATTTGCACTGGCGGCATTCGGCGGTGTACAGCGGGATCACGTGGTCGCCCACGGCCACCGAGGTCACGCCTTCGCCGATGGCTTCGACGATGCCGCCGCCTTCGTGGCCCAGGATCGACGGGAAGATGCCTTCAGGGTCGGCACCGGACAGGGTGTAGGCGTCGGTGTGGCACACACCGGAAGCGACCACACGCACCAGCACTTCGCCAGCCTTGGGCATCGCCACGTCGACTTCGACGATTTCCAGCGGCTTCTTGGCCTCGAATGCTACTGCGGCACGGGACTTGATCATCGCAACCTTCTCCTGAAGTGTTTAGGTAAGGCGTTCAGTGTAATTCATGGGCCATTGAGGAATAATCAGGCCAAAGACAAAACATTATTGCCATGCAGGGATAATCAATGAGCGACAACCGCTGGGACGGCATCGACGAATTCGTCGCGGTCGCCGAGTGCAGCCAGTTCACCGCGGCGGCGGAGCGCCTGGGCATCTCCTCGTCGCACATCAGCCGGCAGATCGCCCGGCTGGAAGAACGCCTGCAGACCCGCCTGCTGTACCGCAGCACCCGGCGCGTGACCCTGACCGAGGCCGGGCAGACCTTCCTGCAGCACTGCCAGCGCCTGCAGGACGGCCGCGAGGAAGCCCTGCGCGCCATGGGCGACCTCAACAGCGAACCCAAGGGCCTGCTGCGCATGACCTGCGCCGTGGCCTACGGCGAGCGCTTCATCGTGCCGCTGGTGACCCGCTTCATGGGGCTGTACCCGCAACTGCGGGTGGACATCGAGCTGACCAACCGCACCCTCGACCTGGTGCACGAAGGCCTGGACCTGGGCATACGCCTGGGCCGCCTGCAGGATTCGCGGCAGGTGGCGTCGCGCCTGGCGCCGCGACGCATGTACCTGTGCGCATCACCTTCCTACCTTGCACGCTATGGCCGCCCGCACAGCTTGTCGGAACTGGCGCGGCATAACTGCCTGGTTGGCAGCTCGGATGTCTGGCAACTGCAGAACGAGGGCCGCGAACTGGCGCAGCGCGTACAGGGCAACTGGCGGTGCAACAGCGGGCAGGCCGTGCTGGATGCGGCGTTGCAGGGGATAGGCTTGTGCCAGCTGCCGGACTATTACGTGCTGGAGCATTTGCACAGCGGCGCGCTGGTGTCGCTACTGGAAGCGCACCAACCGCCCAATACCGCAGTGTGGGCGCTGTACCCGCAGCAGCGGCATCTGTCGCCTAAGGTGAGGAAGCTGGTGGATTATTTGAAGGAAGGGTTGGCGTCAAGACCCGAATATCAAGCCAATCACCTGTAGCCGCTGCCGCCAGGCTGCGCTGGCCCTTATGTACGCCAAAGATCCTCAGCGAGGCATCAGGCCAGCGCAGCCTGGCGGCAGCGGCTACAGGACTAGTGCGGACGCTGCGCCCAACGCTGGCGCAGCCACTCCAGATCCTCAGGCCGGGTCACCTTGAGGTTGTCCGAACGCCCTTCGATCAGCCGCGGCGCTTGCCCGGCCCACTCCATGGCAGAGGCCTCATCGGTAATCGCCACGTCCGCCACCAGGCTGTCGGCCAACGCCCGGTGCAAGGCACCGAGGCGGAACATCTGCGGCGTGTAGGCTTGCCAGATGGTGCTGCGGTCGACAGTCTCCGCCACGCGGCCATGGGCGTCGGCGCGCTTGAGGGTGTCCTTGGCCGGCACGGCCAGCAGGCCGCCCACCGGGTCGTGGGCCAGCTCGCCCAGCAGCTTGTCGAGGTCGGTGCGCGCCAGGTTGGGCCGCGCGGCGTCGTGCACCAGCACCCAATCGTCATCGGCAGCGCCCTGGGCGTGCAGGTGCAGTAAGGCATTGAGCACCGAGTCGGCACGCTCGGCGCCGCCAGGGGCACGCTGGATACGCGGGTCACGGGCACTGGCCAGGTCAGGCCAATAGGGGTCGTCTTCAGCCAGGCTGACCACCAGGCCCTTGAGCCCGGGGTGGTCGAGGAAACAGGCCAGGCTGTGTTCGAGAATGGTTCGGCCGCCCAGTTGCAGGTATTGCTTGGGCCGGTCGGCTGCCATGCGGGCACCAACGCCTGCGGCAGGAATCACTGCCCAGAAGGCAGGGGAAGAATAGGTCATTGCGCCAACTGATAAAGGGTTTCACCGTCCTTGACCATGCCCAGTTCATGGCGAGCCCGTTCTTCAACGGTCTCCATGCCCTTTTTCAGCTCCGCCACTTCCGCGTCGAGGACACGGTTACGCTCCAGCAGGCGCTCGTTTTCGGCGTGCTGGTCGGCGATCTGCTGCTCAAGGCTCGACACCTGGGCCAGGCTGCCGTTACCGACCCAGAGGCGGTACTGCAGGCCACCCAGCAGCAAGAGCAGGACAAGGAACAACCAATAGGGACTGCGCATCAAGGTATCCAGTGGAAATAAACGGCCGTACTGATGGCACGAAGCCTGGCTAGGCCAGGCTTTGTGCTGTACAGCGCTTGCTTTGTACCATCTAAAGCTTAGCCGCGAAACTCGGCACGGCCACGATAGACCGCCTTGGCGCCCAGTTGTTCTTCAATGCGCAGCAGCTGGTTGTACTTGGACACGCGGTCCGAGCGGCACAGCGAGCCAGTCTTGATCTGACCAGCAGCGGTACCCACGGCCAGGTCGGCAATGGTCGAGTCCTCGGTTTCGCCCGAACGGTGCGAAATGACCGCGGTGTAGCCGGCGGCCTTGGCCATCTGGATGGCTTCCAGGGTTTCGGTCAGGGTGCCGATCTGGTTGAACTTGATCAGGATGGAGTTGGCGATCTTTTTATCGATGCCTTCCTTCAGGATCTTGGTGTTGGTCACGAACAGGTCGTCGCCTACCAGCTGCACCTTGTCGCCCAGCTTCTCGGTCAGCACTTTCCAGCCAGCCCAGTCGGACTCGTCCAGGCCGTCTTCGATCGAGATGATCGGGAAACGCTCGGTCAGGCCTTTCAGGTAGTCGGCAAAACCGGCGGCGTCGAAGCTGTGGCCTTCACCGGCCAGGTTGTACACGCCGTCTTCGTAGAATTCGCTGGCTGCGCAGTCCAGGGCCAGGGTCACGTCGGTGCCCAGCTTGTAACCGGCGTTGGCCACGGCTTCGGCGATGGCCGACAGCGCGTCTTCGTTGGAGGTCAGGTTCGGGGCGAAGCCGCCCTCGTCACCCACGGCAGTGTTCAGGCCACGGGCCTTCAGCACAGCCTTGAGGTGGTGGAAAATCTCGGTGCCCATGCGCAGGCCGTCGGAGAAGGTCTTGGCGCCAACCGGCTGCACCATGAACTCCTGGATGTCGACGTTGTTGTCGGCGTGCTCGCCACCGTTGATGATGTTCATCATCGGTACTGGCATGGAGTAGACGCCAGGGGTGCCATTGAGGTTGGCGATGTGCGCGTACAGCGGGATGTCCTGGTCCTGGGCAGCGGCCTTGGCAGCAGCCAGGGACACGGCGAGGATGGCGTTGGCACCCAGCGACGCTTTGTTTTCAGTGCCGTCGAGTTCGATCATGGCGTGGTCCAGGGCTTTCTGGTCCGCAGGATCCTTGCCCAGCAGCAGCGAGCGGATCGGGCCATTGATGTTGGCCACGGCCTTCAGTACGCCCTTGCCCATGTAACGGCTCTTGTCGCCATCACGCAGCTCGAGTGCTTCACGCGAACCGGTGGAAGCACCGGACGGCGCGCAAGCGCTGCCGATGATGCCGTTATCGAGAAGCACGTCGGCTTCCACAGTGGGATTGCCACGGGAGTCGAGAACTTCACGACCTTTGATGTCGACGATTTTTGCCATTGTTATAAGCACTCCAAATTTGACCAAAACGACACTGCTGAGGGAAATCTGTTGTGGCCGAAGGCTCAATACGGCAGGCAGGCCTTCGGTCGACAAGGCTCTGGCCCGAGCGGGCCAGAGTGAATCGAGAGGTACTTTACCGGAAAAAAGTTGTTACGCGGTTTCTACCGTCGGAAAACTTTTAACCAGGTCGTCCAATTGCTTGAGCTGGGCCAGGAACGGTTCCAGCTTGTCGAGGCGCAGGGCGCAGGGGCCATCGCACTTGGCGTTGTCCGGGTCTGGGTGGGCTTCCAGGAACAGGCCAGCCAGGCCCTGGGACATGCCCGCCTTGGCCAGGTCGGTGACCTGGGCACGGCGGCCGCCGGCGGAATCCGAACGCCCGCCCGGCATTTGCAGGGCGTGGGTGACGTCGAAGAACACCGGGTATTCGAACGACTTCATGATGCCGAAGCCGAGCATGTCCACCACCAGGTTGTTGTAGCCGAAGCTCGAACCGCGCTCGCACAGGATCAACTGATCGTTGCCGGCTTCCTCGCACTTGGTCAGGATGTGTTTCATTTCCTGCGGCGCGAGGAATTGCGCCTTCTTGATGTTGATGACTGCGCCGGTCTTGGCCATGGCCACCACCAGGTCGGTCTGGCGCGACAGGAAGGCCGGCAGCTGGATGATGTCGCAGACCTCGGCGACCACCGCGGCCTGGGCCGGCTCGTGGACGTCGGTGATCAGCGGCACGCCGAAGGTCTTCTTCACTTCCTCGAAGATGCGCATGCCCTCTTCCAGGCCGGGACCCCGGTAGGAGGTCACGGAGGAACGGTTGGCCTTGTCGAAGCTGGCCTTGAACACGTACGGGATACCGAGTTTTTCGGTAACGCGCACGTATTCTTCGCAGACCTGCATCGCCATGTCGCGCGACTCGAGCACATTCATGCCGCCGAACAAGACGAAAGGCTTGTCGTTGGCGATCTCAATGTTGCCTACACGGATGATTTTCTGCGCCATGCTGTATTACTTCCTTGATCAGGCTTTCTTCTGGTGTTGAGCCAGGGCCGCCTTGACGAAGCCACTGAACAGCGGGTGGCCGTCACGTGGGGTCGAGGTGAACTCGGGGTGGAACTGGCAAGCCACGAACCATGGGTGGTCCTTGGCTTCCACCACTTCAACCAGGGCGCCGTCGCCGGAACGACCGGACACCACCAGGCCAGCGTCGATCAGCTGTGGCAGCAGGTTGTTGTTGACCTCGTAGCGGTGACGGTGACGCTCCACGATCACTTCGTTGGCGTAGCAGTCGAACACCTTGGAGCCCTTGGCCAGCTGGCACTCTTGGGCGCCCAGGCGCATGGTGCCGCCCAGGTCCGAGGCTTCGGTACGGGTCTCGACCGCGCCGGTGGCGTCTTCCCACTCGGTGATCAGGCCCACGACCGGGTGGCCGCTGGTGCGGTCGAACTCGGTGGAGTTGGCGTCTTTCCAGCCCATGACGTTACGAGCGAACTCGATGACCGCCACTTGCATGCCCAGGCAGATACCCAGGTACGGGACCTTGTTCTCGCGAGCGTATTGCACCGCGGTGATCTTGCCTTCCACGCCGCGCAGACCGAAGCCGCCCGGTACCAGGATGGCGTCGGCGCCTTCCAGCAGGCCGGTGCCCTGGTTCTCGATGTCTTCGGAGTCGATGTAGCGCAGGTTGACCTTGGTACGGTTGCTGATGCCCGCGTGGCTCATCGCTTCGATCAGCGACTTGTACGCGTCCAGCAGCTCCATGTACTTGCCGACCATGGCGATGGTCACTTCGTGTTCCGGGTTCAGCTTGGCATCGACGACCTTGTCCCACTCGGACAGGTCGGCCCCACCGCACTGCAGGCCGAAGCGCTCGACGACGAAATCGTCCAGGCCCTGGGAGTGCAGGATGCCCGGGATCTTGTAGATGGTGTCGGCGTCTTCCAGCGAGATCACCGCACGTTCTTCAACGTTGGTGAACTGGGCGATCTTGCGGCGCGAGGACACGTCGATCGGGTGGTCGGAACGGCAGACCAGCACGTCAGGCTGCAGGCCGATGGAGCGCAGCTCCTTCACCGAGTGCTGGGTAGGCTTGGTCTTGGTCTCGCCAGCGGTGGCGATGTACGGAACCAGCGTCAGGTGCATCAGCATCGCGCGCTTGTTGCCCACTTCGAAGCGCAGCTGGCGGATGGCTTCCAGGAACGGTTGCGACTCGATGTCACCCACGGTGCCACCGATCTCGACCATGGCCACGTCGGCATCGCCGGCGCCCTTGATGATGCGGCGCTTGATTTCGTCGGTGATGTGCGGGATCACCTGGATGGTGGCGCCCAGGTAGTCACCACGGCGCTCCTTGCGCAGCACGTGCTCGTACACGCGGCCGGTGGTGAAGTTGTTGTTCTGGGTCATGGTCGTGCGGATGAACCGCTCGTAGTGGCCCAGGTCGAGGTCGGTCTCGGCACCGTCGTGGGTCACGAAGACTTCACCGTGCTGGAACGGGCTCATGGTGCCCGGGTCGACGTTGATGTACGGGTCCAGCTTCAGCATGGTGACCTTAAGTCCCCGCGCCTCCAGGATGGCCGCCAAAGATGCCGAAGCAATGCCTTTCCCCAATGAAGAAACAACACCGCCCGTGACGAAGATGTAGCGCGTCATGAAAAACCCTAGAAGTCTGCGTTAAAGCGGTCAGAGCCGCCGGGGAAAGCGAAGGAAGGCCGAAGCCCCCGATGGCCAAAAACGGTTTGGCAATCGGCAACTGCCGTGTTTGCTGAGCAAGCACAGAAGTTGTATCAAGAAGGGAGCGTAGTCTACCGGAAACAGCCTTTCATCTCAAACGTTGTGCGTTCGTCGGTGGCAGCCAGTGCAAAACCGCGCCCTGCCCCGGGCCCAACAGCAGGTTGGCGACAGCCTGCAATTGGCCGTCGACGAACAGCAGCGGCAAGCGCCCGCGCACGAACGGCGGCAGGCCCGATTCGTTGAGCAGCCGCTTCAGGTCGCGGTGGCCGCGCCCCTCTATCTGGAGCATCTCGCCGCCCTCGCGGTAGCGAATCTGCACCCTGCCCTGCGGCGCCAGGCCGCACATCCGTACCTGGCCATTGCCGGGCAACGGCAAGGGCGCGACGGGGTCTGCCCACTCGGCCACGCCCTGGGGCGCGCGCAACCAGTCGTCGGCCAGCCACCACAAGCGACCGGCCGCGCGTTGCAGGTTGCCATCGGCCAGTGCCCATACCGGGGTGGCCGACGGCGCAGCGTCACGCAGGTCCTGCCAGCCAGCCCAATGCTGGGTGTCGGGCAGGCGCGTCAGCGGCGCCAACCAATGCTGCAGGGCGTTGCGCTGGCGGGCGTCGGACAATGCCTGCAACGCGCCCAGGTCCAGCGACGGCAGCGGCAGCCAGGGGAACGGCGATGACGTGCCGGCCACCCGCAGGTCCTGCGCCGCCAACTCGGCCAGCAAGCCCTGGGCTTCAGCCAGGTGGCTGGCGGTGCGGGCGAAGGTCTGGGCGAACTGCGGCCAGCGCCGGGCGATCACCGGCAGCACGTCGTTGCGCAGGTAGTTGCGCGAGAAACGCGTGTCGCTGTTCGAGGGGTCTTCCACCCAGGCCAGCCGATGGCTGTTGGCATACTGCTCAAGCTGGGCACGGGAAACGTCAAGCAGCGGGCGCAGCAGCCACCCCCGCCCCAGCGCACGCTCGGCCGCCATGCCGGCCAGGCCGCGCACGCCAGTGCCGCGCAACAGGCGGAACAGCAGGGTCTCGGCCTGGTCGTCACGGTGCTGGCCCGTCAGCAGCACCTCACCCGGCCCCAGCGCCTGCTCGAACGCCTGGTAACGCGCCTCGCGGGCGGCCGCCTCCAGGCTGGCGCCCGGCGCCACCTGCACGTGCACCACGGTCAAGGGCACGCCCAGGCTGTCGCACAGTTGGTGGCAATGCTGCGGCCACGCGTCGGCCGCGGCCTGAAGGCCGTGATGGACGTGAATGGCATGCAAGGGAGGCAGGGTTTCGGTGCGGGCCAGGGTGGCCAGCTGGTGCAGCAGGACGGTGGAGTCGAGGCCGCCGGAGAGGGCGATGTGCCAGCGCGGGGCGGTGCGCCATGAAGTCAGAAGCGGAAACATGGCAGGCTCCTTTCTGGGGTGTTCCGGACGCGGGCGGGGGGCGGGGGGGGCGGGGGGGGGTGGGGGGCGAGGCCCCGCGGGGCGTTCATCCGGGTGACTCGGCGGCCGCCGGCCGCGTCAGGAGCGCCGCGAAGCCGTGGCTTACAGGCCGTAGCTCATCAGGCGGTCATAGCGGCGCTTGAGCAGCGCGTCCATGTCCAGGCCCTTGAGCATGGCCAGCTGCGAGCTCAGCTCCTTGCGGATCAGTGCCGAAGCAGCGGCCGGGTCGCGGTGGGCGCCGCCCAGCGGCTCCTGAATCACCTTGTCGACGATACCCAGGCCTTTCAGGCGCTCGGCCGTGATACCCATGGCCTCGGCGGCGTCCGGGGCCTTCTCGGCGGTCTTCCACAGGATGGAAGCGCAGCCTTCAGGCGAGATCACCGCGTAGGTGGAGTATTGCAGCATGTTCAGCTGGTCGCACACGCCAATGGCCAGTGCACCGCCCGAACCACCTTCGCCGATCACGGTGGCGATGATCGGGGTTTTCAGGCGCGCCATGACACGCAGGTTCCAGGCGATGGCTTCGCTCTGGTTGCGCTCTTCGGCGTCGATGCCCGGGTAGGCGCCCGGGGTGTCGATGAAGGTCAGGATCGGCATTTTGAAGCGCTCGGCCATTTCCATCAGGCGGCAGGCCTTGCGGTAGCCTTCAGGGCGCGGCATGCCGAAGTTGCGGCGCACTTTCTCGCGCACTTCACGGCCTTTCTGGTGACCGATGACCATCACTGGCTGGTCGTCCAGGCGGGCGATACCACCGACGATGGCGGCGTCGTCGGAGAAGTGGCGGTCGCCGTGCAGCTCATCGAACTCGGTGAAGATGTGCTGGATGTAGTCCAGGGTGTACGGACGGCGCGGGTGGCGCGCCATGCGTGCGATCTGCCAGCTGGTCAGGTTGCCGAAAATGCTTTCGGTCAGGGTGCTGCTCTTGTCTTGCAGGCGCGAGATCTCATCGCTGATGTTCAGCGAATTGTCATTGCCGACCAGGCGCAGCTCTTCAATCTTGGCTTGCAGGTCAGCGATCGGCTGTTCGAAATCAAGAAAATTCGGGTTCATAGGCATCCGTCTTGGGTCGACGGCCAAGCGGCCGGCCGGTTGATCCGTTAAGCGCCCTACCATACGGGAAAGGGCGCATTGAGGTCGAGTTTAACGATCTGGGTCGAGTCTAGTCACCTTTGACAGGCTCAACGATATTGCAGGAAGACGTTCTCACGCCCGAACTGGTCACGCAGCGCTTGAATCAAACCATCACCGGGATCAATTCGATAGTCCTCGCCGAACTGCAACAGCGCCTTGGCGTCGGGGCCGGTGTACTCCATGGTGATCGGGCAGGCGCCGCGGTGGCGCTTGCACAGCTCGCCCAGCCAGCCCAGGCGGTCGCCCTTCAGGGCGTCGGCGTGCACCTTCAGGCGCAGGCTCTCGGCCAGGTTGGTGCGGGCGTCTTCCATGGTCATCACGCGGTTGACCCGCAGGCGCAGGCCGCCGGAGAAGTCATCGTTGCTGACCTCGCCCTCCACCACCACCATGGCGTCGGTCTGCAGCAGCGACTGGGCGGCCATGAAGGCGTCGGCGAACAGCGAGGCCTCGATACGCGCCGAGCGGTCGTCGAGGGTGATGAAGCCCATCTTGTCGCCCTTCTTGTTCTTCATCACCCGCAGGTTGATGACCATGCCCGCCACTGTCTGGGTGCCACGGGCCGGCTTCAGGTCGATGATGCGCTGGCGGGCGAAACGACGGATCTCGCCTTCGTATTCGTCGATCGGGTGACCGGTGAGGTACAGCCCCAAGGTTTCCTTTTCGCCGCGCAGGCGCTCCTTGAGGGTCAGCTCCTTGGCCTTGCGGTGGCTGGCGTAGACGTCGGCGTCTTCCTCCACGAACAGGCCGCCGAACAGGTCGCTGTGGCCGCTGTCATGGGTGCGCGCGGTCTGCTCGGCCGCCTTGATCGCCTCTTCCATGGCCGCCAGCAGCACCGCGCGGTTGCGGTCGATGTTGGCCAGGTACGCCTTGCTCTCGTCGTAGAAGAACGGGCCCAGGCGATCCAGGGCGCCACTGCGGATCAGGCCATCGAGGGTGCGCTTGTTCACGCGCTTGAGGTCGATGCGCTCGCAGAAGTCGAACAGGTCCTTGAACGGGCCGGCCTGGCGGGCCTCGGTGATGGCCTCCACCGGCCCCTCGCCCACGCCCTTGATGGCGCCCAGGCCGTAGATGATGCGGCCTTCGTCGTTCACCGTGAACTTGAACTCCGAGGCGTTCACGTCCGGCGCGTCGAGGCGCAGTTTCATGGTGCGCACTTCCTCGATCAAGGTCACGACCTTGTCGGTGTTGTGCATGTCCGCCGACAGTACCGCGGCCATGAACGGCGCCGGGTAGTGAGCCTTCAGCCAGGCGGTCTGGTACGACACCAGGCCGTAGGCGGCGGAGTGGGATTTGTTGAAGCCGTAGCCGGCGAACTTTTCCACCAGGTCGAAGATGTTGCCCGCCAGGTCCGCATCGATGTTGTTGTTGGCACAACCTTCGATGAAGCCACCGCGCTGCTTGGCCATTTCCTCGGGCTTTTTCTTACCCATGGCCCGGCGCAGCATGTCCGCGCCACCCAGGGTGTAGCCCGCCATCACCTGGGCGATCTGCATCACCTGTTCCTGGTACAGGATGATGCCGTAGGTAGGCGCCAGTACCGGCTTGAGGCCTTCGTACTGGTAGTCGGGGTGCGGGTACGCCAGCTCGGCGCGGCCGTGCTTGCGGTTGATGAAGTCGTCCACCATGCCCGATTGCAGCGGGCCCGGACGGAATAGGGCCACCAGTGCGATCAAGTCTTCCAGGCAGTCGGGCTTGAGCTTCTTGATCAGCTCCTTCATGCCGCGCGATTCAAGCTGGAACACCGCGGTGGTCTCGGCTTTCTGCAGCAGGCTGTAGGTGGGCTTGTCGTCCAGCGGAATGAAGGCGATGTCCAGCGGCGCTTCGCCGACCTTGGCGCGGTCGCGGTTGATGGTCTTCAGGGCCCAGTCGATGATCGTCAGGGTACGCAGGCCGAGGAAGTCGAACTTCACCAGGCCGGCCGCCTCCACGTCGTCCTTGTCGAACTGGGTCACCAGGCCGTCGCCGGCCTCGTCGCAGTAAATGGGCGAGAAGTCGGTGAGCTTGGTCGGGGCGATAACCACGCCACCGGCGTGCTTGCCGACGTTCCGGGTAATACCCTCGAGCTTGCGCGCCATCTCCCAGATTTCGCCGGCTTCCTCGTCGGTCTTGAGGAAGTCGCGCAGGATCTCTTCCTGCTCGTAGGCCTTCTCCAGGGTCATGCCCACTTCGAAGGGGATCATCTTCGACAGGCGGTCGGCCAGGCCATAGGACTTGCCCTGCACCCGCGCCACGTCACGGACCACCGCCTTGGCGGCCATGGAGCCGAAGGTGATGATCTGGCTTACGGCGTTGCGGCCGTATTTCTCGGCCACGTAATCGATTACCCGGTCGCGGCCGTCCATGCAGAAGTCGACGTCGAAGTCGGGCATCGAGACCCGTTCCGGGTTGAGGAAACGTTCGAACAGCAGGTCATATTCCAGCGGGTCGAGGTCGGTGATCTTCTGCACGTAGGCCACCAGGGAACCGGCGCCCGAACCCCGGCCAGGGCCTACCGGCACGCCGTTGCTCTTGGCCCACTGGATGAAGTCCATCACGATCAGGAAGTAACCGGGGAAGCCCATCTGGATGATGATATCCAGCTCGAAGTTCAGCCGGTCCACGTAGACCTGGCGCTTGGCCTCGTAGTCCTCGGTGGTGTCGCGCGGCAGCAGCACCGCCAGGCGCTCTTCCAGGCCGTCGAACGACACCTTGCGGAAGTATTCGTCGATGGTCATGCCATCGGGAATCGGGTAGTCGGGCAGGAAGTGCTTGCCCAGCTTGACGTCGATGTTGCAACGCTTGGCGATCTCGACGGTGTTTTCCAGCGCCTCGGGCAGGTCGCTGAACAGCGCGTGCATTTCCTCGGCGCTTTTCAGGTACTGCTGGTCGCTGTAGTTCTTGTTGCGGCGCGGGTCATCCAGGGCCCGGCCTTCGCCGATGCACACGCGGGTCTCGTGGGCCTCGAAGTCTTCCTGGCGGATGAAGCGCACGTCGTTGGTGGCCACCAGCGGCGCGCCGAACTTGTCGGCCAGGGCCACGGCGGCGTGCAGGTATTCTTCGTCGTTGGTGCGGTTGGTGCGCTGCACTTCCACGTAGAAGCGGTCGGGGAACACCGCCATCCACTCCTGCAGCAGCGCCTCGGCGTCCAGCGGGTTGCCGCCCAGCAGCGCCATGCCGATCTCACCTTCCTTGGCCGCGGACAGGCAGATCACGCCCTCGCTGGCCTCGGCCAACCACTCGCGCTCGATGATCACCTGGCCGTTGCGCTGGCCGTCGATGAAACCGCGGGAGATCAGTTCGGTGATGTTGCGGTAGCCCAGGGCGTTCATCGCCAGCAGGCTGATGCGGCTCAGCGGGCCGTCGGGATCCTTGTTGGCCAGCCACAGGTCAGCGCCGCAGATCGGCTTGATGCCGCCGCCCATGGCCGTCTTGTAGAACTTGACCAGCGAACACATGTTGTTCTGGTCGGTCACCGCCACCGCGGGCATGTTCATGCCGGCCAGGGCCTTGACCAGTGGCTTGATGCGCACCAGGCCGTCGACCAGGGAATATTCGGTGTGCAGGCGAAGATGAACGAAAGAAACCGACATGGTGATCCTATAGGTGCACAAAACAACAAAGCCCGGATTGTACCGGGCCTTGATCAAAACATCAGCCAGCTCAGCTCAGCGACATGTCCGGGTCGAGCAGCGCCCGCGCTTCATACGCCTGGCGCACCGGCGCGAACGAACGACGGTGGATAGGCGTAGGCCCCAGGCGGGCCAGCGCTTCCAGGTGCACGGGCGTGGGGTAGCCCTTGTGCCCGCCGATGCCGTAGCCGGGGTAGATCAGCTCGAACGCGGCCATTTCCCGGTCGCGGCTGACCTTGGCCAGGATGGAGGCGGCGGCAATCGCCGGCACCTTGGCGTCGCCCTGCACCACCGGGGCGCTGGGCACTGCCAGTTTCGGGCAGCGGTTGCCGTCGATCAGCGCGAGCTTGGGGGTAATGTGCAGGCCTTCCACCGCGCGCTGCATGGCCAGCATGGTGGCGTGGAGGATGTTCAGCTCGTCGATTTCCTCGACTTCGGCGCGGGCGATGTGCCAGCTCAGGGCCTTTTCGCAGATCTCGTCGAACAGCTTCTCGCGCTTGGCCTCGGTCAGCTTCTTGGAGTCGTTGAGCCCCAGGATCGGCCGGTTCGGGTCGAGGATCACCGCCGCGGTGACCACGGCGCCGCACAGCGGGCCACGGCCCACTTCGTCGACGCCGGCCACCAGGTCTTCGACCAGGGTGTAGTCCAGGCCCATTTGCATTTGTGAGGTCATTGTTTCGCCAGCAGTGCCAGCACACCTTCCGCTGCCTGGTTGGAGGCATCGCGGCGCAGGGTGCGGTGAATGTCGTCGAAGCCTTGGGTCTGCGCCTGGCCGTCATCCAGCAAGGGTAGCAGCGTTTGCACCAGGGCTTCGGGGGTGGCGGCGTCCTGCAGCAACTCGGGCACCAGCATGCGCTGGGCCAGCAGGTTGGGCAGCGACACGTACGGGCTTTTCACCATACGCTTGAGAATCCAGTAGCTGAGCCCCGCCAGGCGGTACGCCACCACCATCGGGCGCTTGTACAGCAACGCCTCAAGGGTGGCCGTGCCGGAGGCAATGAGCACCGCGTCGCAGGCCGCCAGGGCGCGATGGGACTGGCCGTCGAGCAGGGTCAGCGGCAGGTCGCGGCCCACCAGCATGGCCTCGATCTGCGCCCGGCGCGCGGTGTTGGCGCACGGCAGCACGAAGCGCAGGCCTGGGCGCAGGGCCAGCAGGCGCTGGGCGGCGTCGAGGAACAGCTCGCCCAGGCGCCCTACTTCGCCGCCACGGCTGCCCGGCATCAGCGCCACCACCTGGCCGTCCAGGGGCAGGCCGATCTCGGCGCGCGCCTGGGCACGGTCGGCCTGCAGCGGGATGGTGTCGGCCAACGAGTGGCCGACGAACCGCACCGGCACGCCCTTCTCTTCGTAGAATTTCGCTTCGAAGGGGAACAGGGTCAGCATCAGGTCGCAGCCTTCGCGGATCTTCAGCACGCGCTTCTGCCGCCATGCCCACACGGAGGGGCTGACGTAGTGCACGGTCTTGATCCCGGCCTGACGCAACTTGAGTTCGATGTTGAGGGTGAAATCGGGCGCATCGATGCCGATGAACACGTCGGGCTTGCGCTCGATCAGGGTCTGGATCAGCAGCTTGCGCCGGGCCAGCAGCTCGCGCAGGCGCCCCAGCACCTCGACCAGGCCCATCACGGCCAGGCGCTCCATGGGGAACTCGGACACCAGGCCCTGGGCTTCCATGAGCGGGCCGCCCACGCCCATGAATTCGATGTCCGGGTGGCGCGCCTTGAGGGCCTGCATCAGCCCGGCGCCAAGGATATCGCCACTGGCCTCGCCCGCCACCAGGGCGACGCGCAGCTTGCCTGGCAACGGCATCAGCGGGTGATGCCGCGGGTCGAGTTCTGGATGGAGCGCAGGAACACGTCCACCTCAGGGTACTGGGCAGCCGGCTCGGCCAGCTCGGCGATCGCCTGGTCGACGGTCAGGCCCTGGCGGTAGACCACCTTGTAGGCGCGGCGCAGGGCATGGATGGCGTCATCGCTGAAGCCACGACGGCGCATGCCCTCGAAGTTCATGCTGCGCGCCTCGGCCGGGTTGCCGAACACCGTGACGTAGGCAGGCACGTCCTTGCCAATGGCGGTGCCCATGCCGGAGAAGCTGTGGGCGCCGATGTGGCAGTACTGGTGCACCAGGGTGAAACCGGACAGGATCGCCCAGTCATCCATGTGCACATGGCCCGCCAACGCGGTGTTGTTGACCAGGATGCAGTGGTTGCCGATCACGCAGTCGTGGCCGATGTGGGCATAGGCCATGACCAGGTTGTGGTCGCCCAGGGTGGTTTCCGCGCGGTCCTGGACGGTGCCGCGGTGGATGGTCACGCCTTCGCGGATCACGTTGTGGTCACCAATGACCAGGCGCGTATCTTCGCCCTTGTACTTGAGGTCAGGGGTGTCTTCGCCTACCGAGGAAAACTGGTAGATGCGGTTGTGCTTACCGATTTTGGTCGGCCCCTTGAGAATCACGTGGGGGCCGATGACGGTCCCCTCGCCGATTTCAACGCCAGCGCCGATGATCGACCAAGGGCCGACCTCGACGCCGTCCGCCAGGATGGCAGACGGGTCGATGATGGCGCGAGGGTCAATCAAACTCATAGCTTGCGTTCCGCACAAATGATTTCGGCCGAGCACACCGGCTTGCCGTCAACGGAGGCCTGGCACTCGAATTTCCAGATTTGGCGCTTGCAGCTGATGAACTTGGCTTCCAGGATCAGCTGGTCGCCCGGCAGCACCGGCTGGCGGAAACGCAGTTTGTCGGAACCCACGAAGTAGTACAGGGTACCGTCGGCCGGTTTCACGTCCAGCATCTTGAAACCAAGAATACCAGCTGCCTGGGCCATTGCCTCGATGATCAGCACGCCCGGCATGATCGGGTGCTGCGGGAAGTGGCCGTTGAAGAATGGCTCGTTGATGCTGACATTCTTGTAGGCGCGAATGCGCTGTGCCTCGACGTCCAGCTCCACTACACGGTCCACCAGCAGGAACGGGTAACGGTGAGGCAGGTATTCGCGAATCTCGTTGATGTCCATCATTTCGGGGGGAAGCCTGTATAAAAGATAGGGAGCGCGCGACTGACGCGCAGCACTCCTATTGCAAATCAAGGAGGCAGTTTAGCGGCTGTGCACACTTGATATGGAATTGGTATCAGCCATCAGATGATGCTTTGTCGTCCGGGGTCACGGCTTCGACACGCTTTTCTACCTGTTTGAGACGACGGAACATGTCATCTATCTGGCGCAGGCGTGCCGCGCTCTTGCGCCACTCGCCCGCTGGCTGCATCGCCGTGCCCGAGGAATAGGCCCCTGGCTCGGTGATGGAATGGGTGACCATGGTCATGCCGGTGATGAAGACACCGTCACAGATATCGATATGGCCCACCAGGCCCACGCCGCCGGCCAGCATGCAATTCTTGCCGATCTTGGTGCTGCCGGAGATGCCGACGCACGCCGCCATGGCGGTGTTGTCGCCGATCTGCACGTTGTGGGCGATCTGAATCTGGTTGTCGAGCTTGACACCGTTGCCAATGACCGTGTCAGCCAGCGCGCCGCGGTCGACCGCAGTGTTCACGCCAATTTCCACGTCGTCGCCGATGCTGACGCCGCCCACCTGGGCAATCTTGTTCCACACGCCCTTTTCGTTGGCGAAGCCGAAGCCCTCGCCGCCCAGCACCGCGCCGGACTGGATGACCACGCGCTTGCCGATGCGCACGTCGTGGTACAGGGTGACGCGTGGGGCCAGCCAGCCGCCTTCGCCGATCACGCAACGCGCGCCGATGAAGCAGTGGGCACCCACGGTGGTGCCGGCGCCAATCTGCGCGCCGCTTTCAATCACCGCGAACGCGCCGATGCTGGCAGTGGGGTCCACCACCGCGTCGGCCGCCACCACGGCGCTGGCATGAATGCCGGCCGCTGCCTTGGGCTTGGGGTCGAACAGGTGGGAAACACGGGCGTAGGCCAGGTATGGATCGGCCACCACCAGCGCCGCGCCGGCGTAGCCTTCGGCGTCCGCCGCCTTGAGCAGCACGGCCGCAGCGGTGCAGTCAGGCAGGAACTTGCGGTACTGGGGGTTTGCCAGGAAGCTCAACTGACCAGGGCCGGCCTCTTGCAAAGTGGCCAGCCCGGTAATTTCGGTATCCTCGCTGCCCCGCAGGGTCGCACCGAGGAACTCGGCCAATTGGCCGAGCTTCAGGGTAACAGTCATATCAGCGCGCTTTGTTCATGCGCTCGATGACTTGGCGAGTGATGTCGTATTGAGGTTTGACATCGATCACAGCGCCACGCTCGAGTACCAGGTCAAAGCCGCCGTTCTTGATGACTTCTTCAACAGCGCCATCCAGCTTCGGCTTCAGCTGCTTGAGCATGTCGCGGTCGGCGTTGGCCTTGGCTTCGTTCAGTTCCTTGGACTGGAACTGGAAGTCGCGGGCTTTCTGCTTGAAGTCCAGCTCCAGCTTCTCGCGGTCACCTTGTGGCAGCTTGTCGCCACCGTTCACCAGGCGGTCCTGGATACCCTTGGCGCTGCTTTCCAGGGCCTTGAGCTTGGTCAGTTGCGGGCCGAACTTCTTCTCGGCATCCACGGCGTACTGCTTGGCGGCGTCAGACTCCAGCAGGGCCATCTGATAGTTCAGCACGGCAATTTTCATGTCGGCAAACGCTGGGGTAGCGGTAGCGGCCAGGGTGGCTGCCAGAAGAACCATTTGTGTCAACTTGCGCACGGTGCACTCCTACGGAAACTGTGGTTGGGCAGACCTTAGAAGGTCTGGCCCAGGGAGAATTGGAAGATCTGGGTTTCGGCGTTGTCAGGCTTCTTGACCGGCATGCCCAGGGCAAAGCTCAACGGGCCCAGTGCGGTAACCCAGGTCACGCCCAGACCGACGGAAGCAGCCATTTCTGAGAAGTCGACGCTGGTGCAGTTCACAGAAGTCTTCGCACAATTGGTATTGAAGGTGCTACCCATGTCGAGGAACAGCGAGGTACGCAGCGAACGCTGGTCCTTCACGAATGGCATAGGGAACAGGACTTCCGCACCACCGGTAACCAGGACGTTACCACCAAAGGCTTGCGGGCTCTGGTCAGGGTCTGCCTTGTTCGGCGTGCTGCGCGGGCCCAGCGTGCTGTCCTTGAAGCCACGAACAGAGTTGAAGCCACCGGCGTAGTAGTTTTCATAGAACGGCAGGCCCGAGGTCGAACCGTAGCCATCGCCGTAGCCCAGTTCCGAGTGCAGGCGCAGGGTATAGGTATCGGTGATCGGGGTAAACAGCTGGCCGCGATAGTCGACTTTGTAGAACGCCAGATCACTACCTGGCGTCGTGGTTTCGAACGTCAGGCTCTGCGAGTGGCCACGGGTCGGCAAGGTGCCTTTGTTCAGGGTCGAATCGGACCAGCCAACCGAGGCTTTCAAGTTGGTGAAGCTGTCGCCTTCTTTATCTACAAAGTCAGTGATTTCCTGAACGGTGTAGGTACCGGTGCTGATGGTGTCGCGTTGCAGCGTCAAGCCGTAGGTCAGGCGCGACGTCTCGCTGATCGGGTAACCGAAGGTTACGCCGGCACCGTAGCTGTCCACCGAGTAGTTGGCGATATCGACGTCGAGGTCGCTGTAGTCGGTCTTGCGGTAGAAGGCGTTGTAACCCAGGCTCACGCCGTCCGGCGTGAAGTACGGGTCGACGTAGCTGAAGTTGTAGCGGGTCTGGTACTCGGACTTGGTCAGGCCGATGGAGACCTTGTTACCGGTACCCAGGAAGTTGCTCTGGCTGATCGAGCCACCCAGGATCAGGCCGGCGCTCTGGGCGAAACCAACGCTGGCGGTGATCGAACCGGAGGCTTGTTCCTCTACCGAGTAGTTCACGTCAACCTGGTCGTCCACGCCCGGTACGGCCGGGGTCTCGACGTTGACTTCCTTGAAGTAGCCCAAACGCTCCAGGCGGGTCTTGGACTGGTCGATCAGGTAGGTGGAAGCCCAACCGCCTTCCATCTGGCGCATTTCACGGCGCAGTACCTTGTCGTCGGTCTTGGTGTTGCCGCGGTAGTTGATGCGGTTCACGTAGGCACGCTTGCCCGGGTCGACCACGAAGGTGATGTCCACGGTGTGGTCGTCGTCATGCGGGGTAGGCACGCCGTTGACGTTGGCAAAGGTGTAGCCGTCGTTGCCCAGGCGGCGGGTGATCAGCTCGCTGGTGGTGGTCATCAGTTTGCGCGAGAACACCTGGTCCTTCTGCACCAGCAGCAGCGCCTTGACCTGGTCTTCAGGCACTTTCAGGTCGCCGGAGAGCTTCACGTCACGAACGGTGTACTTCTGCCCTTCGTTGATGTTGACGGTGATGTAGACGCTCTTCTTGTCCGGGGTGATCGACACCTGGGTGGAAGCGATGTCCATGTTGATGTAGCCGCGGTCCAGGTAGTAGGAACGCAGGCGTTCAAGGTCGCCGGAGAGCTTTTCCCGGGCGTACTTGTCGTCGTTCTTGAAGAACGACAGCCAGTTGGTGGTCTTGAGCTGGAACTGATCGGTCAGTTCCTCTTCGGAGAACACCGTGTTGCCCACCACGTTGATGTGCTGGATGGCAGCGACGGTGCCTTCGTTGATCTTGATCTTCAGGCTGACGCGGTTGCGCGGCTGCGGCACCACCTCGGCGTCGACGGTGGCCGTGTAGCGGCCCTGGGCGACGTACTGGCGTTGCAGCTCGTTGCGCACGCCTTCAAGGGTGGCACGCTGGAAGATCTCGCCCTCGGCAAGACCGGACTGCTTCAGGCCTTTCATCAGGTCCTCAGTGGAAATAGCCTTGTTGCCCTCGATCTCGATACTGGAGACCGACGGGCGTTCGACTACACTGATGACCAGGACGTTGCCGTCGCGGCCCAGCTGGATATCCTGAAAGAAACCGGTCTTGAACAGCGCGCGAGTGGAATCCACGAGGCGTCGATCATCCGCTTCGTCGCCAACGTTCAATGGCAAGGCACCAAACACGCTGCCGGCGGATACCCGCTGCAAGCCGTTGACACGAATATCAGTGATTTTGAAGGACTCGGCGTGAACTTCGGTGACCATCAATGCGGCAAGAACCGCAGTAAGCAGCAGACGTTTCATGAAGTCCTTTCTTATTCCAACTGGCAATAAGCAAACTGCCGCAAAGGCGGCAGGTTTGCAATTGAGCGAAGCTTTACAGTCGACCCAAATCGTTGATCAGGGCAAGCAACATCACCCCGACTACCAAACTGATACCGATCTGGATCCCCCAACCCTGTACCCGATCCGAAACTGGGCGACCACGCACCCATTCGATCAGGTAGAACAGCAAGTGCCCCCCATCCAACACGGGGATGGGCAGCAAATTCAGAACCCCCAGGCTAATGCTCAGATAGGCGAGGAAATTCAGGAAATCCCCAACGCCCGACTGGGCTGAAGCGCCCGCCACTTTAGCAATGGTTATCGGTCCACTCAAGTTTTTTACCGAGAGCTCGCCGAAGAGCATTTTCTTTAGCGAATCAAGGGTCAGCACACTCATGGTCCAGGTGCGCCGGGCGCCCTCGCCGATGGCGGCAAGCGGGCCGTAGCTGACCTCACGGGTCATTTCCGGCGGCCACTCCACAGCCTTCACCCCAGCCCCCATGTAGCCCGCAGCAGCCTTGCCTTCGCCGCGGGTGGCCAGGGTCACCGGCACATCCAACAGCTGGCCATCACGCTGCACGTGCAGGGTGATCTTGCCGTCGGGGCGCTGGCGCACCAGGTCCACGACCTGCTGCCAATCGCCCAGCGCCTGGCCATCCAGCGCCAGCAGGCGGTCGCCGGCTTTCAGACCAGCGGCCTGGGCCGGGCCCTTGGGATCCAGCTCGGCCAGCACCGGCTCCAGCGCCGGACGCCATGGGCGAATACCCAGGGAATGAATCGGGTCGGGCTCGTCGGTGCCCTGCAGCCAGTGGTCCAGCGCCAGGGTATGCGGCTCATCGGCCGTGGAACCCTGGGGACGCACGTTGATCTGCAGCGAACCGCTCTCGCCCAGGCGACGGACCAGCTGCAGGTTGACCTGGGACCAACCGCTGGTGGCTTCGCCATCTACTGAAACAATTTCACTGCCCGCGCTCAGGCCGGCCACTGCCGCGATACTGCCCGGCTCGACGGCACCGATCACCGGCTTGACCTGCTGGCTGCCCAGCATCGCCAGCACCCAGAAGAAGAAGATGGCCAACAGGAAGTTGGCCACGGGGCCGGCGGCGACGATGGCAATGCGCTGCCCGACCTTCTTGCGGTTGAACGCCTGGTCCAGCTGCTCGGCCGGCACCTCGCCCTCGCGCTCATCGAGCATTTTCACGTAGCCACCCAAGGGGATGGCCGCTACCACGTATTCGGTGCCCTGGCGGTCATGCCAGCGCAACAGCGGCAGGCCGAAGCCCACGGAGAAACGCAGAACCTTGACACCACAGCGTCGCGCGACCCAGAAATGGCCGAATTCGTGAAAGGTAACCAGCACACCCAGCGCCACCAGGGTACCGACAATCATGTAGAGCGCACTCATAACTCTCTCCGAATTGCGTCGCGGCGCCAATCAACCGGGGTGTGCATGCACACGCCGGCGATCAACGCCCGTGGCGATTCAACCATTGCCCCGCCAGCTCGCGGGCCCGGGCATCGGCGGCAAACACCGCGTCCAGCGCGTCCAGGGCCACCACCGGCTCCTGCTCCAGCACATCCTCGATCATACGCGCGATCTCGGGATAACGGATGCGCCGCTCAAGAAATGCCGCCACTGCCACTTCGTTGGCAGCGTTGAGCATCGCCGGCGCGCTATTGCCGGCCTGGGCAGCCTGCCGCGCCAGGCGCAGGCAAGGGAAGCGCTGCTCGTCGGGGGCTTCGAAATCCAGCCGGCCGACGGCGAACAGGTCCAGCGGCGCAACCCCCGAATCCATGCGCGCCGGCCAGGCCAGCGCGTGGGCGATAGGGGTGCGCATGTCGGGGTTGCCCAACTGCGCCAGCACCGAGCCGTCGACATAATCGACCATGGAGTGAATCACACTTTGGCGATGCACCACCACCTCGACCTGCTCGGGCCGCGCGTCGAACAGCCAGCAGGCCTCGATCAGTTCCAGGCCCTTGTTCATCATGCTGGCCGAATCCACGGAAATCTTGCGCCCCATGGACCAGTTCGGGTGCGCGCAGGCCTGCTCGGGGGTCACGTGTTCGAGGTCGGCCAGCGGCGTCTCGCGGAACGGGCCGCCACTGGCGGTCAGCAGGATGCGGCGCACGCCGACATTGCCCAGGCCACGGCTGAAATCACCGGGCAGGCACTGGAAGATGGCGTTGTGTTCGCTGTCGATGGGCAGCAGCACTGCGCCGCTGCGGCGCACCGCCTGCATGAACAGCGCGCCGGACATCACCAGCGCCTCCTTGTTGGCCAGCAAGACCTTCTTGCCCGCCTCCACGGCCGCCAGCGTCGGGCGCAGGCCCGCGGCGCCGACAATGGCCGCCATCACCGCGTCCACGCGCGGGTCGGCAGCCACCTGGCACAGACCCTGCTCGCCGATCAGCACCTGGGTCGCCAGCCCGGCGGCACGCAGCCCCGCCTCCAGCTGGCGCGCGCCCGCCTCGTCCGCCACCACGGCCACCTGGGGCTGGTGCTTGACGCACAACGCCAGCAGCTCCTGCAGGCGCGAATGGCCGGTGAGCGCGAACACCTGGTACAGGTCCGGGTGGCGCGCCACCACGTCCAGGGTGCTCAGGCCGATGGAGCCGGTGGCACCGAGCACGGTAATCATCTGTGGCTTGTTCACAGGGGACTCCAGTTGGCAGCCCAGAGCAGCACGGCGAACACCGGCACCGCAGCGGTCAGGCTGTCGATGCGGTCCAGCACGCCGCCATGGCCCGGCAGCAGGTTGCTGCTGTCCTTGATACCCGCGCGGCGCTTGAACATGCTTTCGGTCAGGTCACCGACCACCGACAGCGCTACCACGATGGCCGCGCCAATCAGGCACAGCAGGGTTTCACCGATGCCCCAGTGACGCACCTGGCCAACCACCAGGGTAATCAGCAGGCTCACCGCCATGCCACCGTAGAAGCCCGCCCAGCTCTTGCCGGGGCTGACCTGCGGGGCCAGCTTGGCCTTGCCGAACGCCCTGCCGGAGAAGTAGGCGCCAATGTCGGCAGCCCAGACCAGCACCATCACCGCCAGGACCAGCCAGTTGCCTTGGCCCTGGGCCTTGATCAGCACCAGGCCCTGCCAGGCGGGCAGCAGGATCAGCAGGCCGATCAACAGCTTGCAGGCCACGCTGGCCCACTGCTTGCTGGTGCGCGGGAACGTCAGCACCAGGAACGTTGCCACGCCCCACCAGATCAGCGCAGCGGCCAGCACGAACGGCGCCAGCGCAGGCGACAGGTACAGGAAGAACAGGATGGCGGCTACCACGGCGGCAAAGCCCACGCGCGCACCCTGGGCCTCGAAACCGGCCAGGCGCGCCCATTCCCAGGCGCCCAGGGTCACTACCAGGCCGATGAACAGGGCAAAGCCCGCCCCTTCGAGCAGGAAGAAGCCGCACAGGGCGATCGGCAGCAGGATCAGCGCTGTAATGATGCGTTGTTTAAGCATTAAGCACGGGCTCCGGCTTCGACCTGCTCGCTCGTCTTACCGAAGCGGCGCTGGCGCGAAGCGAAATCGGCCAGCGCGGTGCGCATGGCGTCGTGTTTGAAGTCCGGCCAGAACAGGTCGGAGAAATACAGCTCGGCGTAGGCCAGCTGCCAGAGCAGGAAGTTGCTGATGCGTCGCTCACCCCCCGTGCGGATGCACAGGTCAGGCAACGGCAGGTCGCCGGTGGACAGGCAGGTCTGCAACAACCCGGGAGTAATGTCGTCCGGGCGCAGGTGCCCGGCCTGGACTTCGCGGGCCAGGCGCTGTGCGGCCTGGGCGATGTCCCACTGGCCGCCATAGTTGGCGGCGATCTGCAGTACGAAGCGGTCATTGCCGGCGGTCAACGCCTCCGCTTCACGCATGGCAGCCTGCAACTCGGGGTGAAAGCGCGAGCGATCACCGATGATGCGCAGGCTGATGCGGTTTTCATTCAGGCGCCGCGCTTCCCGGCGCAGGGCCGAGAAGAACAGTTCCATCAGGGCCCCGACCTCTTCGGCCGGGCGTTGCCAGTTCTCGCTGGAGAAGGCAAAGAGGGTCAGGACCTCGACCTTCGCCTCTGCACACACCTCGATGACGGCACGAACGGCGTCCACGCCGGCCTTGTGCCCGGCGATACCGGGCAACAGGCGCTTCTTCGCCCAGCGATTATTCCCATCCATGATGATCGCAACGTGTCGCGGCACCGAAGACGGCGCAGTCTGCTTGGTCTTTTCCATGGAAACGCGCGGATCCTTCTTATACAGCCATCAAGTCGGCTTCTTTCTGCTTCACGGCCACTTCGATTTCGGCAACGAATTTGTCGGTCAACTTCTGGACGTCATCGGCGGCACGACGTTCTTCGTCTTCGCTGATTTCCTTTTCCTTGACCAGGTCTTTCAGCTGGCCCAGGGCGTCACGACGGATGTTACGCACGGCAACGCGACCGTCTTCAGCGGCTTCACGGGCCTGCTTGGTGAAGCCCTTGCGGGTTTCTTCGGTCAGGGCCGGCATGGTGATCAGCAGCAACTCACCCAGGTTGGTTGGGTTGAAGCCCAGGCCCGAGCTCTGGATAGCCTTGTCGACGGCAGCCAGCATGTTGCGCTCGAACGCCACGACCTGCAGGGTGCGCGAGTCTTTAACAGTGACGTTGGCCACCTGGTTCAGCGGGGTGTCAGCGCCGTAGTAAGGCACCATCACGCCGCCCAGGATGCTGGGGTGCGCCTGACCGGTACGGATGCGGCTGAACGCGTGGGCCAGCGATTCCAGGGATTTCTGCATGCGCTCTTGAGCGTCTTTCTTGATTTCGTTGATCATTCTTCGCCTTCCTCGATCAGAGTTCCTTCAGCGCCGCCCACTACGATATTCAGCAGAGCGCCTGGCTTGTTCATGTTAAACACCCGCAACGGCATGTTGTGGTCGCGGCACAGGCAGATGGCGGTCAGGTCCATCACGCCCAGCTTGCGGTCCAGCACCTCATCGTACGTCAGGCGGTCAAATTTCTCAGCATGCGGATCCTTGAATGGATCGGCAGTGTACACACCATCCACCTTGGTTGCCTTCAACACCACGTCGGCACCGATTTCGATGGCGCGCAGGCACGCTGCGGAGTCGGTGGTGAAGAACGGGTTGCCGGTACCGGCAGCGAAGATCACCACGTCACCGGACTTGAGCAGGCGGTCGGCCTTGCGGCGGTCGTAGTGGTCGGTCACGCCAACCATGGTGATCGCCGACATGACGATGGCGGGGATGTTGGAGCGCTCCAGCGCATCGCGCATGGCCAGGGCGTTCATCACCGTGGCGAGCATGCCCATGTGGTCACCGGTAACGCGGTCCATGCCGGCTTCGCTCAGGGCGGCACCACGGAACAGGTTGCCGCCACCGATGACCAGGCCGACCTGCACGCCGATACCTACCAGCTGGCCAACTTCCAGGGCCATGCGGTCCAGCACCTTCGGGTCGATGCCGAAGTCTTCCGAGCCCATCAGGGCCTCGCCGCTAAGTTTGAGCAAAATGCGTTTATAGCGAGGTTGACGACCACTAACCTGCTGAGCCATTGCGAATCTCTCCTGCGGCGTTAAAAAATTCTGGGCGGGCTGTTTGCAGCCTGCGCTAACTCTAGCTTGGCGCTGCTACAGCGCCATCGGAAGCGGCCTTGTAAGCCACGATTCCGCCTTTCACTTTGACAAAGAGGCTGCGCGCGTGAGCGGGCAGCCTCTTTGGGACGACAGCGGTTAGACCGTCTTACTGCTTGGCAGCAGCCAGCTGAGCGGCAACTTCTTCAGCGAAGTTGTCAACTGGCTTCTCGATGCCTTCACCGACCTTGAAGTAGGTGAACGAAACGATTTCAGCGCCAGCTTTCTTGGCCAGGTCGCCAACCTTGACTTCAGGGTTCTTGACGAACGGCTGCTCGACCAGGGAAGCCTCGGCCAGGAACTTCTTGATGCGACCATCGATCATGTTCGCAACGATGTTCTCAGGCTTGCCTTTCATCTTCTCTTCGTTCAGCTGCAGGAACACGGCTTTCTCGCGTTCGATGGCTTCGGCGGAGACTTGCGATGGCAGCAGGAACTCTGGGTTGCTGGCAGCCACGTGCATGGCGATGTCTTTGGCCAGCTCGGCGTTGCCGCCTTTCAGGGCAACCACTACGCCGATCTTGTTACCGTGCAGGTAAGCGTCGACCACGTCGCCTTCAACGCGAACCAGGCGGCGAATGTTGACGTTTTCGCCAACTTTGGCAACCAGGGCTTCGCGAGCAGCTTCCTGAGCGGCGATCAGCGGAGCTGCGTCGGTCAGTTTGTCGGCCAGGGCTTTTTCAACGCTGGCAGCCACGAAGTTCTTGAAGTCGTCCTGCAGGGCCAGGAAGTCGGTCTGCGAGTTGACTTCCAGGATGACGGCCGACTTGTTGTCAGCGTCAACTTTAACGGCGATAGCGCCTTCAGCGGCAACGTTGCCAGCCTTTTTGGCGGCCTTGATGGCGCCCGAGGCACGCATGTCGTCGATCGCTTTTTCGATGTCGCCGCCAGCCTTGGTCAAGGCCTTTTTGCAGTCCATCATGCCTTCGCCGGTACGCTCGCGCAGTTCTTTGACCAACGCTGCAGTAATTTCTGCCATTTCAAAATCCTCTTGGATAGGTTTTCAACCATTCCACCCGATTGGCACGGGCGCTCAATTCTTGAACACTGCCAGCTACTGCGTTAAAAAAATGCAATGACTACGCAGACAGGTTCTCGAGGTGGCAAAAAGGGGGCCTAGCCCCCTTTTTGCGTACCGAGTAAACGCTGGGCGTCTAGACTCAGCCTTCTACCGCTGCAGCAGGAGCGTCCTGGACGTACTCTTCAGTACCGCCAGCAACGTGGTTGCGGCCACGGATAACGGCGTCAGCCATCGAACCCATGTACAGCTGGATGGCGCGGATGGCGTCATCGTTACCTGGGATGATGTAGTCAACGCCTTCTGGGCTGGAGTTGGTATCGACTACGCCGATAACCGGGATACCCAGCTTGTTGGCTTCGGTGATCGCGATGCGCTCGTGATCAACGTCGATAACGAACAGTGCGTCAGGCAGGCCGCCCATGTCCTTGATACCACCCAGGGAGCGATCCAGTTTTTCCAGATCACGGGTGCGCATCAGGGCTTCTTTCTTGGTCAGCTTGGCAAAGGTGCCATCTTCGGCCTGGGTTTCCAGGTCGCGCAGACGCTTGATCGAAGCACGGATGGTTTTGAAGTTGGTCAGCATGCCGCCCAACCAGCGGTGGTCGACGTACGGCGAACCGCAACGTGCTGCTTCTTCAGCAACGATCTTGCCAGCCGAACGCTTGGTGCCGACGAACAGGATCTTGTTCTTGCCCTGGGCCAGGCGCTCAACGAAAGTCAGAGCTTCGTTGAACATTGGCAGGGTTTTTTCGAGGTTGATGATGTGAATCTTGTTGCGCGCGCCGAAAATGTACTTGCCCATTTTCGGGTTCCAGTAACGGGTCTGGTGGCCGAAGTGCACACCGGCCTTCAGCATATCGCGCATATTGACTTGGGACATGATAGTTCCTTGATAAGTCGGGTTAGGCCTCCACGTACCCCAATGACCAACCAGCAGCTAGAGCTGAAGGCACCCAGGTCATCGTGCCGGCACGTGTGTGGGTTTGTGCTTTCGGGGCTATCCCCGGAAAGCGGCGCATTTTATACCACAGAACCTTTGCCAGCGAAACCCGAATTCACGTTGTCGATCAACGACTTTTGCGTGGAAGCTTGTTTCGCGCAACAATGGCCCCATGACTCTATATAGAGAAGCGATGCCTGGCGACAGTTCCCGCTGCCGTACGTCTGGTAGAATCGTTTCATTCCGTGTTTGCCTGCGCCGCCGTGCGCCCAGAGAGCCCGTATGACCGTTACCATCAAAACTCCCGAGGACATCGAGCACATGCGCGTTGCCGGCCGCCTGGCCGCGCAAGTGCTGGAAATGATCGAGCCCCACGTCAAGCCCGGCGTGACCACGGAAGAGCTGGACCGCCTGTGCCATGACTTCATCGTCAACGAGCAGAAGGCCATCCCGGCCCCGCTGAACTACAAGGGCTTCCCCAAGTCGATCTGCACCTCGATCAACCACGTGGTCTGCCACGGCATTCCCGGTGACAAGGTGCTCAAGGATGGCGACACCCTGAACATCGACGTCACCGTGATCAAGGACGGCTACCACGGCGACACCAGCCGCATGTTCCACGTCGGCACCGTGCCGGCCTGGGCCGAGCGCCTGTCCAAGGTCACCCAGGAATGCATGTACAAGGCCATCGAGCTGGTGAAGCCGGGCTGCCGCCTGGGCGACATCGGCGAAGTGATCCAGAAACACGCCGAAAAGAATGGTTTCTCTGTGGTGCGCGAGTTCTGCGGCCACGGCATCGGCAAGGTGTTCCACGAAGAGCCGCAGATTCTGCACTACGGCCGCGCTGGCACCGGCATGGAACTCAAGGAAGGCATGACCTTCACCATCGAGCCGATGATCAACCAGGGCAAGGCCGACACCAAGGTGCTGGGCGACGGCTGGACCGCCATCACCAAGGACCGCAAGCTGTCGGCGCAGTGGGAACATACCCTGGTGGTGACTGCCACCGGCTACGAGATTTTCACCCTGCGCGCGGACGACACCATCCCACGCGTCTCGGCCTGACCCCGTAGCAGCTGCCGCACGCGGCGTCCGCGCGCACCGCCGACGCAGCCTGCGGCAGCTGCTACGCAATCTTCAACTTCAGCATGTAAAGGCCATTCGATGCCCCAGGTGGATCCGGAGTTGTTCGATCGCGGCCAGTTCCAGGCGGAACTGGCCCTCAAGGCGAGCCCCATCGCCGCGTTCAAGAAAGCCATTCGCCAGGCCCGCGACGTGCTGGACGGACGCTTTCGCGCCGGCCGCGATATTCGCCGGCTGATCGAGGACCGCGCCTGGTTCGTCGATAACATCCTGCAGCAGGCCTGGAAACAGTTCGACTGGAGCGACGAAGCCGACATCGCCCTGGTGGCCGTGGGCGGCTATGGCCGTGGCGAGCTGCACCCCTACTCCGACATCGACCTGCTGATTCTGCTGGAAAGCTCGGACCACGAGATTTTCCGCGACTCCATCGAGCGTTTTCTCACGCTGCTGTGGGACATCGGCCTGGAAGTGGGCCAGAGTGTGCGCTCCATCGACGAGTGCGCCGAACAGGCCCGCGCCGACCTCACCATCATCACCAACCTGATGGAAAGCCGCACCGTGGCCGGCCCCGAGCGCCTGCGCAAGCGCATGCTGGAAGTCACCGGCACCGCGCACATGTGGCCCAGCAAGGATTTCTTCCTGGCCAAGCGCGCCGAGCAGAAAGCCCGGCACCACAAGTACAACGACACCGAATACAACCTGGAGCCCAACGTCAAGGGCTCCCCGGGCGGCCTGCGCGACATCCAGACCATCCTCTGGGTGGCCCGCCGCCAGTACGGCACCCTGAACCTGCACGCCCTGGCCGGCGAAGGCTTCCTGCTGGAAAGCGAGAACAACCTGCTGGCCAGTTCCCAGGAATTCCTGTGGAAGGTGCGCTACGCCCTGCACATGCTGGCCGGGCGCGCCGAAGACCGCCTGCTGTTCGACCACCAGCGCACCATCGCCGGCCTGCTGGGCTTCAAGGACAGCGACGCGAAGCTGGCCATCGAACGCTTCATGCAGAAGTACTACCGCGTGGTGATGAGCATCGCCGAGCTCAGCGACCTGATCATCCAGCACTTCGAGGAAGTGATCCTCGCCGATGACGTGGGCAGCGTTACCCTGCCCATCAACTCGCGCTTCCAGCTGCACGACGGCTACATCGAGGCGGTGCACGCCAACGTGTTCAAGCGCACGCCGTTCGCCATGCTGGAAATTTTCGTGCTGATGGCGCAGAACCCCGAAATCAAGGGCGTACGCGCAGATACCATCCGCCTGCTGCGCGAACATCGCCACCTGATCGACGACGATTTCCGCAACGACATTCGCAACACCAGCCTGTTCATCGAGCTGTTCAAGTGCGAGATCGGCATCCACCGCAACCTGCGCCGCATGAACCGCTACGGCATCCTGGGCCGCTACCTGCCCGAGTTCGGCCACATCGTGGGGCAGATGCAGCACGACCTGTTCCACATCTATACGGTGGACGCGCACACGCTGAACCTGATCAAGCACCTGCGCAAGCTGCAGTACACGCCGGTGTCGGAGAAATTCCCGCTGGCCAGCAAGCTCATGGGCCAGCTGCCCAAGCCCGAGCTGATCTACCTGGCCGGCCTGTACCATGACATCGGCAAGGGCCGCCAGGGCGACCACTCCGACCTGGGTGCGGTGGACGCCGAGGCGTTCTGCCAGCGCCACCAGCTGCCCGTGTGGGACAGCCGCCTGATCGTGTGGCTGGTGCAGAACCATCTGGTGATGTCGACCACCGCCCAGCGCAAGGACCTCTCCGACCCGCAGGTGATCCACGATTTCGCCCAGCTGGTGGGCGACCAGACGCACCTGGACTACCTCTACGTGCTGACCGTGGCCGACATCAACGCCACCAACCCCAGCCTGTGGAACAGCTGGCGCGCCAGCCTGCTGCGCCAGCTGTTCACCGAGACCAAGCGCGCCCTGCGCCGCGGCCTGGAGAACCCGCTGGACCGCGAGGAGCAGATTCGCCAGACCCAGAGCGCGGCCCTGGATATCCTGGTGCGCGCCGGCACCGACCCCGACGACGTCGAGCAGCTGTGGTCGCAACTGGGCGACGACTATTTCCTGCGCCACACCGCCGGCGACGTCGCCTGGCACAGCGACGCCATCCTTCAGCAGCCGCTGGACGGCGGCCCGCTGGTGCTGATCAAGGAAACCACCCAGCGCGAGTTCGAGGGCGGCACGCAGATCTTCATCTACGCGCCCGACCAGCACGACTTCTTCGCCGTGACCGTGGCGGCCATGGACCAGCTCAACCTGAACATCCATGACGCGCGCATCATCACTTCCAGCAGCCAGTTCACCCTCGACACCTACATTGTCCTGGACACCGACGGCGGCTCGATCGGCGACAACCCGGTGCGCGTCAAGGAGATCCGCAGCGGCCTCACCGAGGCCCTGCGCAACCCCGATGACTACCCCACCATCATCCAGCGTCGGGTGCCGCGCCAGCTCAAGCATTTTGCCTTCGCGCCCCAGGTCACCATTCATAACGATGCCCAGCGCCCGGTGACTATCCTGGAGCTCAGCGCCCCGGACCGTCCCGGCCTGCTAGCGCGCATCGGCAAGATTTTCCTGGAGTTCGACCTGTCGTTGCAGAACGCCAAGATCGCCACCCTGGGCGAACGGGTGGAAGACGTGTTCTTCATCACCGACGCCGACAACCAACCGCTTTCCGACCCGCAACTGTGCAGCCGCCTGCAGGATGCCATCGTCGACCAACTGAGTGTCAGCCAGCCGCAGGGCGTCGAGCTGTCGCGCCTGAGCATTTAGAGGAACATTCGTGAACAACGCTTTGAACCAGCTGCAGCCCTACCCGTTCGAGAAATTGCGCAAGCTGCTGGGCGCCGTCACGCCCAACCCGGACAAGCGCGCCATTGCCCTGTCCATCGGCGAGCCCAAGCACCGCTCGCCCAGCTTCGTGGCCGAAGCGCTGAGCGCCAACCTCGACCAGATGGCCGTGTACCCCACCACCCTGGGCATCCCGGCCCTGCGCGAGGCCATCGGCGCCTGGTGCGAGCGCCGCTTCAACGTGCCGGCCGGCTGGATCGACCCGGCGCGCCACGTGCTGCCGGTGAACGGCACCCGCGAGGCGCTGTTCGCCTTCACCCAGACCGTGGTCGAGCGCAGCGACGATGGCCTGGTGGTCAGCCCCAACCCGTTCTACCAGATCTACGAAGGCGCGGCCCTGCTGGCCGGCGCCACGCCGCACTACCTGCCGTGCCTGGACAGCAACGGTTTCAACCCCGACTTCGACGCCGTTACGGCTGACGTCTGGGACCGCTGCCAGATCCTGTTCCTGTGCTCGCCCGGCAACCCCACCGGCGCCCTGGTGCCGATGGACACCCTGAAGAAACTGATCGCCCTTGCCGACAAGCACGACTTCGTGATTGCCGCCGATGAGTGCTACAGCGAGCTGTACTTCGACGAGCAAACCCCGCCACCCGGCCTGCTTAGCGCCTGCGTGGAACTGGGCCGCAGCGACTTCAAGCGTTGCGTGGTGTTCCACAGCCTGTCCAAGCGTTCGAACCTGCCGGGCCTGCGCTCGGGCTTCGTCGCCGGCGACGCCGAGATCCTCAAGGCGTTCCTGCTGTACCGCACCTACCACGGCTGCGCCATGCCCGTGCAGACCCAACTGGCCAGCATCGCCGCCTGGAACGACGAAGTGCACGTGCGCGCCAACCGCGCCCTGTACCGCGAGAAGTTCGATGCCGTGCTGGAAATCCTGGCGCCGGTGCTGGACGTGCAGCGCCCGGACGGCAGCTTCTACCTGTGGCCGAAGGTGCCGATGGATGACGCGCAGTTCTGCCAGCAGCTGTTCGAGCAGCAGCACGTGACCGTGGTGCCGGGCTCGTACCTGTCCCGCGACGTGGATGGCGTAAACCCGGGTGCCGGCCGCGTGCGCATGGCCCTGGTCGCGCCCCTGGCCGAGTGCGTGGAAGCCGCCGAGCGCATTCGCGACTTCGTCAGCCAGCGCTAAACCCCTGACGCGGCCTGGCGGCCACTGCTACGGGATCGCGTAGCAGCGGCCACCAGGCCGCGTCAGCACCCTCCCAGTCAACCGACCGAGGGCCGGGTCACCCCCAGGTTCGCCTCGCTCAGGTCCAACTCGCTGAGAATCTCGCGTAGCACGTCATCACCAATATGGTGATGGCGGCGCAGGTCATACAGCTCCAGGCGCTGGGCGCGCAGGCCGCGGATACGGAGGCGGCGCTCCAGTTGGTCCATCAGCAGGGCCTGCGCCTGGGCCTCGGCGGAGTCGTTGAACACGTCCAGCTGGTGGCGGTACTCGGACATGATCTGCGCCTTCAACTCGGTGGCCAGCGCGGCCTGGGCGGCATCGGGCGCAGGCGCGGCCGGGTCGTTCACCTCTTCGGTTTCCAGCGCACGAATGGCCGCCTCGGCGGTACGCCGCCACACCTCGCGCACCTCCTTGCGCAACGCCTCGTCGGAGGTCTTCTCCACCCCGCGCAACAACAGCGGCAGGGCCACGCAGGCGGCGATCAACGACAACAAAATCACCCCCGCAGCGATGAAGATCAGCAGGTCGCGCTCAGGAAAATCCTGCCCTGCGCCCAGCAGCAACGGCACCGACATCACGCCCGCCAGGGTCACGGCGCCGCGCACGCCACCCACGGTCAGCAGCCAGCAGGACCGGGCCGTTGGCAGCATGGTGATGGTGGCCTTGCCGGTCCAGCGGCGCAGCATGCTGATAAAACGCCAGGTGCTCTGCACCCAGATGAAGCGCAGCACCACCAGCACCAGGAAAATCCCGGCGACATCGAACAGGCGGTAGCCCAGGGTCGGCCACAGCGAGGCCTCGTGACTGGTGACTGCCTTGATGATGTCCGGCAGTTGCAGGCCCAACAGCAGGAAGATCAGGCCGTTGAAGGCGAACTCCAGCAGCGACCAGACGCTGCGGTTGAGCAGGCGGGTGCTGGTCTGCCGCGGCAGCAGGTCGAGCCAGCTCTGCATCATGCCGGCGGCCACCGCCGAGAGAATGCCCGAGGCGCCCAGGCGCTCGGCCAGCACGTAGGCGGCGAACGGCAGCAACAGCATGAACACCACGTGGGTGGCCGGGTCATCCCAGCCGCGGGCGATCATCCACAGGCGCAGGCGCCCCACCAGCCAGCTCAACGCCACGCCGATGGCCAGGCCACCCACAGCCACCAGCACGAAGGTCAGGCTGGCCTCGGCCAGCGAGAAATAGCCGGTAACGGCGGCGGCCAGGGCGAACTTGAAGGTCACCAGGCCCGAGGCATCGTTCATCAGCGCCTCGCCCTGCAGGATGCGCATCAGCGGCGTGGGCAGCTTGTCCTGGGCAATCGCCGACACCGCCACGGCGTCGGTGGGCGACAGCACGGCCGCCAGGGCGAAGGCCACCGGCAGCGGGATGGTCGGCAGCAGCCAGTGAATGAAGTAGCCCGCCCCCACCACGGTAAACAGCACCAGGCCCACCGCCAGCATCAGGATCGAGCCACGGTAGCGCCACAGGTCGCGCTTGGGCATGCGCCAGCCGTCGGCGAACAGCAGCGGCGGCAGGAACAGGAACAGGAACAATTCGGGGTCCAGCACCACGTGCAGCCCCAGGCTGGGCCAGGCCAACAAGGCCCCGGCGGCGATCTGCACCAGTGGCAGCGGAATCGGGATCACCCTCGCCACCAGCCTGCTCAGGCCCACCAGCATCAGCAGGATCAGGACGGTGTAGGCGGTTTGCATAAGACAGTCTTCCCTCTTGCTTCACACGTGCCGGGCGGAATGGAACAGCCCGAACATTAAACGATACATCTTAACCACCCAAGGCTGTCGTGGCGCCTGCACCATGGTCGCAGGCAAAGCCATCGCACCTTTGACGAACGCTTTGAAGCACATTGCAAGGCAACAGTCATGGCGCCGAAAGAATCGATGCCGCATAATTCGTCGATTCGTATTCAGGAGACCGCAGGGCATGGCCGCGTTCCGCACGGGCCGCCCCCTTTGAACCATGGCTTACACACTGTTCGGCATCAAGGCCTGCGACACCATGAAAAAAGCCCGCACCTGGCTCGACGAGCACGGAGCCGCTTACGAATTCCATGACTACAAGACCCAGGGCATCGACCGCGAGCACCTGGAGCAATGGTGCGGCGAACACGGCTGGGAAGTCGTGCTGAACCGCGCCGGTACTACCTTCCGCAAGCTCGCTGACGAGCAGAAGGCCGATCTGGACCAGGCCCGCGCCATCGATCTGATGCTCGCCCAGCCGTCCATGATCAAGCGCCCGGTGCTGGACCTTGGCCACCGGACCCTCGTGGGCTTCAAGCCCGATATTTATGCGGCGGCCGTCCAGCAATAATGCTGGCAACAGGCCCCATTCATTTGCAAAGAGGTAACTGCATGTCCACTACCCTGTTCAGCCTGGCTTTCGGCGTCGGCACCCAGAATCGCAACGGCGCCTGGCTTGAAGTGTTCTACGCACAACCCCTGGTGTCGCCGTCGGCCGAACTGGTCGCCGCGGTCACCCCTGTCCTGGGCTACACCGGTGGCAACCAGGCTATCAGCTTCACCACCGCCCAGGCCTCGCAGCTGGCCGAAGCCCTGAAAGGCGTCGACGCCGCCCAGGCCGCCCTGCTCACCCGCCTGGCCGAGAGCCACAAGCCGCTGGTCGCCACCTTGCTGGCCGAAGACGCCGCGCTGACCTCCACCCCAGAGGCCTACCTGAAGCTGCACCTGCTGTCGCACCGCCTGGTCAAGCCGCACGGCGTCAGCCTGGCCGGCATCTTCCCGCTGCTGCCAAACGTGGCCTGGACCAGCCAGGGCGCCGTCGACCTGGCCGAACTGGCCGAGCTGCAACTGGAAGCGCGCCTGAAGGGCGAGCTGCTGGAAGTGTTCTCGGTGGACAAGTTCCCGAAAATGACCGACTACGTGGTACCGGCTGGCGTGCGTATCGCCGATGCCGCCCGTGTGCGCCTGGGCGCCTACATCGGCGAAGGCACCACCATCATGCACGAAGGCTTCGTCAACTTTAACGCCGGCACCGAAGGTCCTGGCATGATCGAAGGCCGCGTGTCGGCTGGCGTGTTCGTCGGCAAGGGTTCGGACCTGGGCGGCGGCTGCTCCACCATGGGCACCCTGTCGGGCGGCGGCAACATCGTCATCAAGGTCGGCGAAGGCTGCCTGATCGGCGCCAACGCCGGTATCGGCATCCCATTGGGTGACCGCAACACCGTGGAAGCTGGCCTGTACATCACCGCCGGCACCAAGGTAGCCCTGCTGGACGAAAGCAACCAGCTGGTCAAAGTGGTCAAGGCCCGTGACCTGGCTGGCCAGACCGACCTGCTGTTCCGTCGCAACTCGGAAACCGGCGCTGTGGAATGCAAGACCCACAAGTCGGCCATCGAGCTGAACGAAGCGCTGCACGCTCACAACTAAGCGGCACCGCGCAGGCCCGGCAGCGTGCCGGGCCTGCCTGCCCAGAGCCCCAATCCCATGTTCCAGCCCTCCCCCTGGCGCGCCGATTTTCCGGCCATCGCCGCCCTGCAACGCCAGCACCAGACGTATCTGGACAATGCGGCAACCACGCAGAAACCCCAGGCCCTGCTCGATGCATTGGCCCACTATTACAGCCACGGCGCCGCCAACGTGCACCGTGCGCAGCACCTGCCAGGCGCCTTGGCCACTCAAGCGTTCGAAGCCAGCCGCGAGAAAGTCGCGCAATGGCTCAATGCTGCCAGTCCCAGCCAGGTGGTCTTCACCCACGGCGCCACCAGCGCCCTGAACCTGCTGGCCTACGGGCTGCAGGCGCACTTCCAGCCCGGTGACGAAATCGTCATCAGCGCCCTGGAGCACCACGCCAACCTGCTGCCCTGGCAACAGCTGGCCCAGCGCGCCAACTTGAAACTGGTGGTGCTGCCGCTGACCGTCAATGGGCTGATCGACCTCGACGCAGCCGCCAGCCTGATCGGCCCGCGCACCCGGCTGCTGGCCGTCAGCCAGCTGTCCAACGTGCTCGGCGCCTGGCAGCCGCTCGAGCTTTTGCTGGCCCTGGCCCGCGCCCAAGATGCCCTGACGGTGGTCGACGGTGCCCAGGGCGTGGTGCATGGCCGTCATGACGTGCAGCAACTGGGCTGCGACTTCTACGTGTTCTCCAGCCACAAGCTGTACGGCCCGGATGGCGTCGGCGTGCTCTACGGCCGCAGCGAAGCGCTGGGCAAACTGGCCCACTGGCAATTCGGCGGCGAGATGGTGCACGTGGCCGACTACCACAGCGCCAGCTTCCACCCTGCGCCGCTGGGCTTCGAGGCCGGCACCCCACCCGTGGCCGGCGTGATCGGCCTGGGCGCCACCCTGGATTACCTGGCCAGCCTCGACCACGAAGCCGTCACGGCCCACGAAAACGCCCTGCACGGCCTGCTGCTGCGCGGCCTCAACGACCGCGAGGGCGTGCGTCTGCTGGGCACCCCGCAACTGGCCCTGGCCAGCTTCGTGGTGGACGGCGTGCACAACGCCGACCTGGCGCACCTGCTCACCGAACAGGGCATTGCCGTGCGCGCCGGGCACCATTGCGCCATGCCGCTGCTGAAAAGCCTGGGGCTGGCCGGTGCCATTCGCGTGTCGCTGGCGCTGTACAACGACAGCGACGACCTGCAGCGCTTTTTCGACGCGCTGGACAAGTCGTTGGAGTTGCTGCGATGAGGCTGCCCGTGCACGCCGCCGAGGCCTTGCAGGCCTTCGAACAAGCTGCGGGCTGGGAACAGCGCGCACGCCTGCTGATGCAGTGGGGCGAGCGCCTGGCGCCGCTCGCCGACGAAGAGAAAACCGCCGAGCACCTGGTGCACGGCTGCGAAAGCCAGGTGTGGCTGATCGCTACCCAGGTGGATGGCCAATGGCAGTTCCGCGCCGGTAGCGATGCGCGGCTGATTCGCGGCTTGCTGGCGCTGCTGCTGGTGCGGGTCGAAGGGTTGAGCGCTGCCGAACTGGCGGCGCTGGACCTGCCGGCATGGTTCCAGCAGCTAGGGCTGGGCCGTCAGTTGTCGCCGTCGCGCAGCAATGGCTTGAACGCGGTGCTCAAGCGCATGGCGGAGCTGGCAGCGCCCTGACGCCACGCTCGGACGGGCGGCGCACACCCGCCACCAACTTATCCACCGCCCGCGCCGCCGCGACCATGCCGAAGGTCGCGGTCACCATCATCACCGCACCGAACCCTCCGGCGCAGTCCAGCTTCACCCCTTCGCCCACGAACGCCTTGGTCAGGCACACGCCGCCCTTGTTGTCCGGGTAGCGCAGCTGCTCGGTGGAATACACGCACGGCACGCTGTAATGCCGGGTGGTGTTACGGGAGAAACCGTAGTCACGACGCAGGGTGGAGCGCACGTTGGCCGCCAGCGGGTCGTTGTGGGTGCGGTTCAGGTCGCAGACCTTGATCTGCGTGGGGTCGATCTGCCCGCCCGCACCGCCGGTGGTGATGATGCCGATCTTGCGGCGCTTGCACCAGGCGATCAGCGCCGCCTTGGCGAGCATGCTGTCGATGCAGTCGATCACGAAGTCCAGGTCCGGGGTGATGTACTCGGCCATGGTCTCGCGGGTCACGAAATCGCTGACCGCGTGCACCGTGCACGCCGGGTTGATCGCGCGCAGGCGCTCGGCCATCACCTCGACCTTGGGCTTGCCGACGTTGCCGTCCAGGGCATGCAACTGGCGGTTGACGTTGCTCACGCAGACATCGTCCAGGTCGAACAGCGAAATCTCGCCCACGCCGCTGCGGGCCATGGCTTCAGCCGCCCACGAGCCCACGCCGCCGATGCCGACGATGGCCACATGGGCGGCGCGCAGGCGCTGCATGCCCTCGCGACCGTACAGCCGGGTAACACCTTCGAAACGTGGATCTTCTGTGCTCATGGACCTGGACCTCAAAAACCGGCGCGCATTATAGGCCTGTAGCACGCACAGATCACCTGTGGCGTTTAATGCGCTACAACTAATAGCAGGCAAGAACTTAAACAAAAAATTCCAATCTAAACGTATGTTTTCAGACATCTCCTATACACACTTGTAACGTGCAGAGTAGGATGCGCGCCGGTTCGGCGCCCGTCGCCGGCACTCCCCCGTTCCCCCGCTTCGGAACCCAAGCCCCCATGTCATCGCGTAAATTTGGTCTCAACCTGGTGGTAGTCGTCGCGATCGCGGCCCTATTCACGGGTTTCTGGGCGTTGATCAACCGCCCGGTCAGCGCCCCCGACTGGCCTGAACAAATCTCCGGCTTCTCTTACTCGCCTTTCCGCCTGGGCCAAAGCCCGCAGAAAGAGCAGTACCCCACTGACGACGAAATTCGTCAGGACCTCGAGCAGATGAGCAAGCTGACCGACAGCATCCGCATCTACTCGGTGGACGGCACCCAGGCCGACATTCCGAAAATCGCCGAGGAGTTCGGCCTGCGCGTCACCGTGGGCGTGTGGATCAGCCCCGACCTTGAGCGCAACGAACGCGAAATTGCCAAGGCCATCGAACTGGCCAACACCACCCGCAGCGTCGTGCGCGTGGTGGTCGGCAACGAAGCGCTGTTCCGCAAGGAAGTGACCGTCAAGGACCTGGAAGGCTACCTGGACCGCGTCCGTGCCGCCGTGAAGGTGCCGGTGACCACATCCGAGCAATGGCACATCTGGGAACACAACCAGTCGCTGGCCAAGCACGTGGATCTGATTGCCGCGCACATCCTGCCGTACTGGGAATTCATCCCGATGGACAAGGCCGGCCAGTTCGTCCTCGACCGGGCGCGGGAACTCAAGCACATGTTCCCGAAAAAGCCGCTGCTGCTGTCTGAAGTGGGCTGGCCAAGCAACGGCCGCATGCGCGGTGGCGCCGACGCCACCCAGGCCGACCAGGCCATTTACCTGCGCACCCTAGTCAACAAGCTCAACCGCCAGGGCTACAACTACTTCGTGATCGAAGCCTACGACCAGCCGTGGAAGGCCAGCGACGAAGGCTCGGTGGGCGCGTACTGGGGCGTGTTCAACGCTGCGCGCCAGCAGAAATTCAACTTCGAAGGCCCAGTCGTGGCCATTCCGCAATGGCGCGTGCTCGCCATTGGCTCGGTGGTGCTGGCCATGTTGTCCCTGGCCCTGCTGCTGATCGACGGCTCGGCCCTGCGCCAGCGTGGCCGCACCTTCCTGACCTTCATCGCGTTCCTGTGTGGCTCGGTGCTGGTGTGGATCGGCTATGACTACAGCCAGCAATACAGCACCTGGTTCAGCCTGACGGTCGGCTTCCTGCTGGCCCTGGGCGCCCTGGGCGTGTTCATCGTACTGCTGACCGAAGCCCACGAACTGGCCGAGGCCGTGTGGACGCACAAGCGCCGCCGCGAGTTCCTGCCGGTGGAGGGCGACTCCAACTACCGGCCGAAAGTGTCCATCCACGTGCCGTGCTACAACGAGCCGCCGGACATGGTCAAACAGACCCTGGACGCCCTGGCGGCACTGGATTACCCGGACTACGAAGTCCTGATCATCGACAACAACACCAAGGACCCCGCGGTGTGGGAGCCAGTGCAGGCCTACTGCGAACTGCTGGGCCCGCGCTTCAAGTTCTTCCACGTCGCGCCCCTGGCCGGTTTCAAGGGCGGTGCGCTGAACTACCTGATCCCGCACACCGCGCCGGACGCCGAAGTGATCGCCGTGATCGACTCCGACTACTGCGTGGACCGCAACTGGCTCAAGCACATGGTGCCGCACTTCGCCGATCCGAAGATCGCCGTGGTGCAATCGCCGCAGGACTACCGCGACCAGAACGAAAGCACCTTCAAGAAGCTCTGCTACTCCGAGTACAAGGGCTTCTTCCACATCGGCATGGTCACCCGTAACGACCGTGACGCGATCATCCAGCACGGCACCATGACCATGACCCGCCGCTCGGTGCTCGAAGAGCTGGGCTGGGCCGACTGGTGCATCTGCGAAGACGCCGAGCTGGGCCTGCGGGTGTTCGAGAAAGGGTTGTCGGCGGCGTACTACCACCACAGCTACGGCAAGGGCCTGATGCCCGACACCTTCATCGACTTCAAGAAGCAGCGTTTCCGCTGGGCCTACGGCGCTATCCAGATCATCAAGCGCCACACCGCCAGCCTGCTGCGCGGCAAGGACACCGAGCTGACCCGCGGCCAACGCTACCACTTCCTGGCGGGCTGGCTGCCGTGGGTGGCCGATGGCATGAACATCTTCTTCACCGTGGGCGCCCTGCTGTGGTCGGCGGCGATGATCATCGTGCCGCAACGGGTCGACCCACCGCTGCTGATCTTCGCGATCCCGCCCCTGGCGCTGTTCGTGTTCAAGGTGGGCAAGATCGTGTTCCTGTACCGTCGCGCCGTGGGCGTGAACCTCAAGGACGCGTTCGCCGCCGCCCTGGCTGGCCTGGCATTGTCGCACACCATTGCCAAGGCAGTGCTGTACGGCTTCTTCACCACCAGCATCCCGTTCTTCCGCACCCCGAAGAACGCTGACAGCCACGGCCTCCTGGTGGCCATCTCGGAGGCCCGCGAGGAGCTGTTCATCATGCTGCTGCTGTGGGGCGCGGCTGGCGGTATCTGCTTCGTGCAGGGCCTGCCGAGCTCCGACATGCGCTTCTGGGTGGCCATGCTGCTGGTGCAGTCGCTGCCCTACCTGGCGGCGCTGGTGATGGCATTCCTGTCGTCGCTGCCCAAACCGGCGCCGGCGCCGGAACCGGTGACTGCGCAGTAACCTGAAGAGAGGCCCGCAAATGCGGGCCTTTTTCTTATGACAAATTCAACAACCTCACCTGTCGATGACCACGACACACGGTCATGACAGGAACCGGTGTAGACACAACACCCCCAAACCGAAGAAAAAGGTTACCGCAAAAGGCACCAAACCATAGGTTTCAGCCAGGGACTCCTTGCGGCCCATGTCTTTCTCTATTTGGTCAATTTCCTTGTCGATTGCCGCCAGGAAACGCTGAGTTGAACTGCTCATCCCTTCATCCTCTTTTGACGCCAGCCTAATCCCGCCGAATACCGACGGCAAACTCCTTCCAACCCCAAATGTGTCTCAAGCGATTTCACCGCCTGGAAGTCAAATCTTGAGCCAGAAGGTTCCGACGGTAGTAATCGACGCTGTTGCCACCAAAATCGGATAAAACAATCCCTCTCGCTTCAACTTCACCGTCTCTGCCTTCAGTTTTGCGGTTTCCGACCTCAACTTTTCAGTTTCGATTGCCTTTCTGCGATTCTCGACAAGCAGGGCTTCGAGCTCCGCATTTTCTCTGTTGTCTAAAAGCATCCGTTGCCTCCACGTTCATCCAAGGTGCAGGGAACATTGTGCAATGGCTCGAAAATGAAATATGCCGGTCGTCTCCGACGTTTCTGTAGGAAGCGTCTCCATTTGAATTAATCGTGTCGGCCCATAGATCTACCAGCCCCTGCGCCCGCCCCCGTTTTGCTTTAACATGTCGCCCTCTTTATACGTGCCCTGCCCTGTTTTCGGAGTCTTCCCCATGACGGCCCACGCCGACCTTTCGCCGACCCTGCAACTCGCCTGCGACCTGATTCGCCGCCCTTCGGTCACCCCGGTGGACGCCGACTGCCAGAAGCTGATGATGCAGCGCCTGGGCGATGCCGGCTTCACGCTGGAGCCCATGCGCATCGAAGACGTCGACAACTTCTGGGCCAGCCACGGCACCCAGGAAGGCCCGGTGCTGTGCTTCGCCGGCCACACCGACGTGGTGCCCACTGGTCCGGTCAGCGCCTGGCAGACCGACCCGTTCGACGCACTGATCGACGAGCAGGGCATGCTCTGCGGGCGCGGCGCGGCCGACATGAAAGGCAGCCTGGCGGCCATGCTGGTAGCGGCCGAGCGCTTCGTCGGCGACTACCCCAACCACCGCGGCGCGGTGACCTTCCTGATCACCAGCGACGAGGAAGGCCCTGCCCACCACGGCACCAAGGCCGTGGTCGAGCGCCTGGCCGCGCGCAACGAGCGCCTGGACTGGTGCATCGTCGGCGAGCCGTCGAGCACCAACCTGGTGGGTGACGTGGTCAAGAACGGCCGTCGCGGCTCCCTGGGCGCGACCCTGACCGTGCGCGGCAAGCAGGGCCACGTGGCCTACCCGCACCTGGCCCGCAACCCCATTCACCTGGCTGCCCCGGCGCTGGCCGAACTGGCCGCCGAGCACTGGGACAACGGCAACGCCTTCTTCCCGCCCACCAGCTTCCAGGTGTCGAACCTGAACTCGGGCACCGGCGCCACCAACGTGATCCCGGGCGACCTGACGGCCGTGTTCAACTTCCGCTTCTCCACCGAATCCACCGTGGAAGGCCTGAAGGCGCGCGTGGCCGCCATCCTCGACAAGCACGAGCTGGACTGGCACGTGGACTGGGCGCTGTCGGGCCTGCCGTTCCTCACCGAGCCCGGCGCCCTGCTGGACGCGGTGTCGGCGAGCATCAAGGCGGTCACCGGCCGCGAGACCCAGGCGTCCACCAGCGGCGGCACCTCCGATGGCCGCTTCATCGCCACCCTGGGCACCCAGGTGGTCGAGCTGGGCCCGGTCAACGCCACCATCCACCAGGTCAACGAGCGCGTGCTGGCCAGCGACCTCGACGTGCTGACCGAGATCTACTACCAGACCCTGGTGAAACTGCTCGCATGATGCTCACCTGCCCCATCTGCAACGCCGGCCTGGCCAACGCCAGCGCCGGCAATGGCGTGGTCTGCCCCGCCGGCCACAGCTTCGACCGCGCGCGCCAGGGTTACCTGAACCTGCTGCCGGTGCAGCACAAGAACAGCCGCGACCCCGGTGACAACCAGGCCATGGTGGAAGCGCGCCGCGACTTCCTCAACGCCGGCCACTACTCGCCCGTGGCCCAGCGCCTGGCGGAGCTGGCCGCCGAGCGCCAGCCCGGTCGCTGGCTGGACATCGGCTGCGGCGAAGGCTACTACACCGCGCAGATCGCCGAGGCGCTGCCCAAGGCCGATGGCTATGCCCTGGACATCTCCCGCGAGGCGGTGAAGCGCGCGTGCAAGCGCAACCCAGCCGTCACCTGGCTGGTGGCGAGCATGGCGCGCATCCCGCTGCCCGACGCCAGCTGCCAGTTCCTGGCCAGCGTGTTCAGCCCGCTGGACTGGCAGGAGGCCAAGCGCCTGCTGGTGCCCGGCGGTGGCCTGATGCGCGTGGGGCCGACCCGCGAGCACCTGATGGAGCTGCGCGAGCAGCTGTACGATGAAGTGCGCGAATACGTCGACGACAAACATTTGCTGCAGGTGCCCGACGGCATGAGCCTGGCCCACAGCGAGACGCTGACCTTCAAGATCAAGCTGATCGACGGCCCGTCCCGCGCCAACCTGCTGGCCATGACACCCCATGGCTGGCGCGCCAGTGCCGAACGTCGCACAAAGGTCATCGAGCAGCCGCGGCCGTTCGTGGTCACCGTGTCCATGCGTTACGATTATTTTGTGCTGCAACCCTGATTCCCGAGTGAGTACGTCCATGCGCCAACCCGATATCGAGATTTACCTCAAAGACGCCGACGTCGACCACAAGGCCATCGCCGCGTGGCTGGGCGAGGCCCTGGGCCCGTGCAGCGACTGGGTACAGAAGGGCCAGACCTGGAAGTGCAAGGCCGGCAGCGTGCCAGTGACCTGGCTGCCCAAGGCCGTGGGCAAATGGAACAGCCTGTACCTGGAAAGCGACCAGACGCCGTGGGACGACGACATCGCCTGCGCCCGCGCCGCCTTCGCCGCGCTGCAGGTGGAAGTCCGCTGCGCACCGGGCAGCTGGGTGGAAGAGGAAGGTGAAGAAAGCGCCGACACCTGGATTCGTGTCAGCGCTGACGGTGAAGAGCAGATCACCTGGCGTACCAGCTGACGCGCACCTGTAGCCGCTGCCGCCGGCTGCGCGTGCCTTTGTTCACACTGGAATCTCCAGCGCGGCAGAGGGCCAGCGCAGCCTACGGCAGCGGCTACACGTCACGCGTTACCCGTCACAGCCCCTGCACGTCCTCCGCCTGGGGGCCTTTCGGGCCGTTGACCAACGCATACTCCACCTGCTGCCCCTCTACCAGCGACCGATGCCCATCGCCACGAATGGCGCGGAAATGCACGAACACATCGGCCCCGCCCTCACGCTGGATAAAGCCATAGCCCTTGGCATCGTTGAACCACTTGACGCTTCCTGTCTCACGAGACGACATCGGCACTACTCCGTTTTTTCTATTTATGGGACACAATTATTCTGCCGGCGGCGCTTTTTGCCGGACGATCGAGCCTGTAGAGTGCCGAGCATCCGTTTCAAGCAAGCACAGGCCTTATGACCCGTTTCCCGTTCCGCCGCTTTGCCTTTGGCACCCTGCGCCGACTGCTGTACCTCTGGGTTCGCTCGGAGACCATCAACCAGTCGTCCTTCACCCTGAACCTGGACCGCAGCCGGCCAGTGTTCTATGTGTTGCAGTCGCCGTCGGCCAGTGACCTGGCGGTGCTGGACACCGAGTGCACCAAGGCCGGCCTGCCGCGCCCGGTGCTGCCGGTCGCCGTTGGCCAGCTGCTGGAACCCGCCGCCTTCTTCTACCTCACCCCCGAGCCGGACTGGCTGGGCCGCCACGACAAGCGCGGCGCGCCACCGACCCTGGAGCGCCTGGTAGCGGCCATTAGCCAGAATGCCGAAGAAGATGCACAAATCATTCCCGTCAGCGTGTTCTGGGGCCAGACCCCGGCCAGCGAGTCCAGCCCCTGGAAGCTGCTGTTCGCCGACAGCTGGGCGGTCACGGGCCGTCTGCGCCGGCTTGTGAGCATCCTGATCCTGGGCCGCAAGACCCGTGTGCAGTTCTCCGCGCCGATTCATTTGCGCGAGCTGGTGGCACAGAACAAAGGCCACGAACGCACCCTGCGCATGACCCAGCGCCTCCTTCGGGTGCACTTTCGTAACCTCAAGGCCGCAGTCATTGGTCCAGATATTTCCCACCGGCGTAACCTGGTCAAGGGCCTGGTCCACGACAGCCAGGTGCGCCAGGCCATCAGCGAAGAAGCCGCACGGCAGAACATCCCGCTGGAAAAAGCCGAGGCCCTGGCCCTGCGCTACGGCAACGAGATCGCCTCGGACTACACCTACACCGCCATCCGCTTCCTGGAAGTGGTGCTGAGCTGGTTCTGGAACAAGATCTACGACGGCATCAAGGTCAACAACATCGAAGGCGTGCAGGACGTCGCCCCCGGCCACGAAGTCATCTACGTGCCGTGCCACCGCAGCCACATCGACTACCTGCTGCTGTCCTACCTGCTGTTCCGCAACGGCCTGACGCCGCCGCACATCGCCGCCGGCATCAACCTCAACATGCCGGTGATCGGCGGCCTGCTGCGCCGTGGCGGGGCGTTCTTCATGCGCCGCACCTTCAAGGGCAACCCGCTGTACACCGCGGTGTTCAACGAATACCTGCACACGCTGTTCACCAAGGGCTTCCCCGTCGAATACTTCGTCGAGGGCGGGCGCTCGCGCACCGGGCGCATGCTGCAACCCAAGACCGGCATGCTGGCCATCACCCTGCGCAGCTTCCTGCGCTCGTCGCGCATGCCCATCGTCTTCGTGCCGGTGTACATCGGCTACGAGCGCGTGCTCGAGGGCCGCACCTACCTGGGCGAGCTGCGTGGCGCCAGCAAGAAGAAGGAGTCGATCTTCGACATCTTCAAGGTCATCGGCGCTCTCAAGCAGCGCTTCGGCCAGGTGGCGGTGAACTTCGGCGAGCCGATCAAGCTGGCCGAATTCCTCGACGCCGAGCAGCCAGGCTGGCGCGAGCAGGACCTGGGCCCGCAATACAAACCCCAGTGGCTGCATGAAACCACCCACCGCCTGGGCTCGCAGGTAGCGCAGCACCTCAACGAGGCGGCAGCGGTCAACCCAGTGAACCTGGTGGCCCTGGCGCTGCTGTCCACCACGCGCCTGGCCCTGGACGATGCGGCCATGGCGCGGGTGCTGGACCTGTACCTGGCGCTGCTGCGCAAGGTGCCCTACTCGCCGCACACCACCTTGCCGGACGGCGACGGCCGCGCGCTGATCGACCACGTCAAGGCCATGGACCTGCTGTCCGAGCAAAGCGATGCGCTGGGCAAGATCCTCTACCTGGACGAGCAGAACGCCGTCCTCATGACCTACTACCGCAACAATGTGCTGCACATCTTCGCCCTGCCGGCGCTGCTGGCCAGCTTCTTCCAGAGCAGCTCGCGCATGAGCCGCGAACAACTGCTGCGCTATACCCGCGCGCTGTACCCGTACCTGCAGTCGGAGCTGTTCATTCGCTGGTCCCTGGACGAGCTGGACGCAGTGATCGACCAGTGGCTGGAAGCCTTCGTCGAGCAGGGCCTGCTGCGCTTCGAGAATCAGGTGTACCTGCGCCCGGCGCCCAGCTCGCGCAAGTTCGTGCTGCTGACCCTGCTGTCGCGCAGCGTCGCCCAGACGCTGCAGCGTTTCTACATGGCCATCGCACTGCTGCTCAACAACGGCCAGCACGCGCTGAGCGCCGAGGAACTGGAAGACCTGTGCACCATCATGGCCCAGCGCCTGTCCATCCTGCACGGGCTCAACGCGCCGGAATTCTTCGACAAGAGCCTGTTCCGCCACTTCATCCAGACCCTGCTCGACCAGGGCGTGGTCACCCGCGACGCCGCCGGCAAACTGGGCTTCCACGACAAGCTGGGGGAGCTGGCCGAGGGCGCGGCCAAGCGCGTGCTGCCGGCGGAAATTCGCCTGTCGATTCGCCAGGTGGCGCTGCACCGCAGCGACGAAGCCTTCCAGGGCAGCTGAAGTGCCGGGCGTTTATCCGTATCCTGTGCACTCCTAGGCTGCATTCGATACGGAGATCCGCCCATGAAGCAACTCACCCTGGTCCTGTTGAGCGCCCTGCTGGGCGCCTGCAGCAGCTTCGACAGCGCCCCCCAGGCGAGCCTCGACGGCGAAGTGTTCTACCTGCAACGCATGGCGCTGCCGCCATCGGCCACCCTCAGCGTGAGCCTGCAGGACATTTCCCTGGCCGATGCCCCGGCCCAGGTGCTGGCCAGCCAGAACGGTCCCATCAAGGGCCAGGTGCCACTGCCCTTTCACCTGCAATACGATCCCCGGCAGGTCCAGCCCGGCCACCGCTACGCGGTCAGCGCCCGCGTCGAGGCCGAGGGTCAGCTATTGTTTATCAGCACCGAGCAGCACACCGTGCAGCTGGACGGCAAGGACCCGCAGCCCCTGCGGATTCGCCTGAACCCTGCCCGCTAATTCAAATACGCAAAAGGACGCATCCATGCTTCGTCGTTCCGCCCCCTTCGCCGGCCTGATGGCTGGCCTGCTGCTGTGCACCCACGCCTTCGCCCTGGACCTGTCCAGCCTGTCCCAGGGGGACGCCAGCGGCGGCCTCAAGGACGCCCTGACCCAAGGTGCCCAGGTGGCCGTCAAGCAGCTGGGCACGCCCGGCGGCTTCAGCAACAACCCGGACGTGCGCATTGAACTGCCAGGCAAGCTGGGCAAGGCCGCCAAGGCCATGAAGAAGTTCGGCATGGGTAGCCAGGTCGACGCCCTGGAAACCAGCATGAACCAGGCCGCCGAAGCCGCCATGCCGCAAGCCCAGGCACTGCTGGTGGACGCCGTGAAGAAAATGACCGTGACCGACGCCAAGGGCATCCTCACCGGCGGCAACGACTCGGCCACCCAATACCTGAGCAAGACCAGCCGCGAACAGATCCGCGCCAAATTCCTGCCCATCGTCAAGCAAGCCACCGACAAGGTCGGCCTGGCGCAGAAATTCAACAGCTTCGCCGGCCAGGCCGCCAGCCTGGGCGTGATCGACAGCAAGGACTCGAACCTGGAAGGCTACGTGACCGAACAGGCGCTGAACGGCCTGTTCAAGGAAATCGCCAACCAGGAAGCCAGCATCCGCAAGAACCCGGCGCAGGCGGCTACCAGCCTGGCGAAGAAGGTGTTTTCGGCGCTGTAACAGCGGCCGCATGGCCGCGTCACGGGCGCTCGCGCTTGCTCTGATACACCGCGCGGGGCGGACGCAGCCTGTGGCAGCTGCTACGGGATGGGTTTGTAGCAGCGGCCGCAGGCCGCGTCAGGGGCGCTCGCGCTTGGCCTGATGCACCGCGCGGCGCGGACGCAGCCTTCGGCAGCTGCTACGGGATGGGTTTGTAGCAGCGGCCGCATGGCCGCGTCAGGGGCGCTCGCGTTTGGCTTGATACACCGCGCGGGACGGACGCAGCCTGCGGCAGCTGCTACGGGCTTAGAAGCGGTACACCGCCGACAGCACCGCCGATCTTCCGTCCCCATACTCGATGGCCGAAGAACGCTTATTGTTGCCCTCCACCGTGCGTACCCGCTCCACGTAGTGGGTGTTCAGCAGATTATCGACGTTCAGCTGCAGGTCCAACTCCTTGGTCACCTTGTACCCGAGCATGGCCTGGTGCACCCAGTAGCCATCCACCTTGTAGGTGGCGTCGTCACGCAGGTTGCGCTCGCTTACGTGGCGCAGGCCGTAGCCCAGGCGCCAGTCACCCGGCAGCTGGTAGGCGGTCCACAGGCTGAAGGAGCGTGGCGGGGTATTGGCCAGGGCCTGGCCTTCGGCACGCGGGTTGTTCCTGGATTTCAGGGTTTCGCTATGCATGAAGGTGTAGTTGGCAATCACCTGCCAGTGTTCGCTGAGGTTGCCGGTGGCGCCCAGTTCCAGGCCTTGTACCCGTTGCAGGCCGGCCAGCAGCGACTCACGGTTTCGAGCTTCTCGCGCACGTTGTCCTTCTGGGTGCGGAACAGCGCCGCGTTCAGCTGCAGGCCGCCCGCCAGCAGGTCCCACTTGGTGCCCAGTTCCCAGGTGCGGCTGGTTTCCGGATCAACCTTATGGGTGCCCTGGGTCACGCCGTAGCCACCGGTGACCAGGCTTTCGGCGGACGGGTTGAAGGAATTGCCATAGGCCAGGTAGATACGGCCGTTGGGCGCCGGCTTGTAGACCAGCCCGGCGCGGTGGCTGAGGAAGCCGTCGCGGGTGTCGTACTGGGTGCGGGTGTTGTCCGGCTTGCGTTCCAGGCTGCTGCCGTCGATCCAGTCCTGGCGCAGGCCCAGCATCAGGTCCCATTGCGGGTGCAGGCTCAAGGTATCCAGGGCGTAAACGCTGGTGGTCTGCAGGCGGTTGCGCAGGCTGGCTTCGCGGGTGCGGCTGGTGGGCCCGGCCCAGTAGCCTGGCGGGTTGGCCAGGTCGTACACGTGGTCGGCGGCCAGCTTGCGGATGTTGTAGTTGCTGGCGTCGCGGCGGTAGCGCTCGAAGGACAGGTCCATGCCGGTCACCAGCGTGTGGCCGATGCCGAAGGTGTCGAAGCGGCTGGTCAGCAGGGTGCTGTTGAGCCACTGGTCGGTGACGATCTCGCGGCCATAGCCCTGGGGCCCGGCAGGCCGGTATTTGCCCGGCGGCAGGCCGTCGCGGTCGACGTGGGAGGCCGACACCACGCCGCTGCGCTGCACCCGCGAGTAGCGCAGGGTGTTCTGCAGCGACAGGGCGTCGCTGAAGTCATGCTCGAACAGCGCGCTGAGACGATCGGTGGTGATCTGGTCCTTGTCCAGGTTGCGCCAGCCGAAATAGGCGTCGCGCTTCACCCCCTCGATCAGCTTGCCCTTGAAGGTGGGCAGGCCGTAGTCGGGCAGGTTGTCATCCCGCTGGTGCAGGTAGCTGAAGGTCAGGCGGGTGTCGTCGCCCAGGCCCAGCAGCACCGAGGGCGCCAGGCCCCAGCGCTCGCGCTCGATCTGCTGGCGGCCGGGTACGTCGTTGCCGTGGGCCATGAGGTTGAGGCGCACGGCGCTGCCGGTGCCCACCCCGGCCAGCGGCTGGTTGGTGTCGAGGGTCAGGCGCCGGTAATGGTTGGTGCCCAGGCCTGCGCCCAGTTCGGTGAAGGCTGCGCCGGCCTGCGGGGTCTTGCTGACCAGGTTGACCGTGCCGCCGGTGGTGCCGGCGCCGCCGAACACCGAGTTGGGGCCCTTGATGACCTCCACCGCCTGCAGGTTGAAGCTGTCGCTTCGGGTGGTCTGTGGGCTGTCGCGCAGGCCGTCGAGCAGCACGTTGTTGGTGGCGTTGAAGCCGCGGATGTTGAGCAGGTCGCCCGAGCCGCCGCCGCCCTCGCCGGCATCAAAGGTGATGCCCGAGACGTTGGACAGCACCTGGCGCAGGCTGAGCGCGTTCTGTTCGCGCATCACCTGCTCGCCGACCACGGTGACGGTCTGTGGGGTGTCCAGCAGCGACTCGGTGAGCTTGCCCGATGCCGAGCGCTCGGCCTTGTAGCGTTGCTGGCGCTCGCGCTCGGCCTCCACCTGCACGCTTTCCAGCTGCACCGGCGCGCCTTCGGCGAACGCCAGCCACGAGCAGGACATCAGTGCCAGGCCGCTGGCGGGCCGGCCCAAAGCCGATCGTTGATGTGCCATGAAATACTTCCTCCCCCAATAATTTGAGGGGGAAGTCTACGGGCGAAAAAGCCGGAAAAACCGTCGCCAAAAAAATCAGGAAACGTCCTACTTTACGTCTGTAGGACGCAAATCCCCACTATTTCAGTGCTTTCTTCGGGTAGATGTCGTAGCGGCTGGACTTGCCTTCCAGGCTGTGGCTGGGCTTCGGCCCTTCGATGCACGGTGCCTTGCGCGGGCGCTTTACCACCACCCGGTGGGTGGCCAGGGCCAGGGCTGCCGCCAGCAGGGCCGGGGCGTCCATGTCGTCACCCACCAGCGGGCGGAACAGGCGCATTTCCTTCTTCACCAGGGCACTTTTCTCACGGTGGGGGAACATGGGGTCCAGGTAGATGACCTGGGGCGGCTCCCCCTGCCATTGGCTGATCAGCTCGATGGAGTTGCCCTTGAGCAGGTGCATGCGGGCGACGATGGCGCCCACCTCGGCATCGCCCTGGGCGCGGGCCAGGCCGTCTTCCAGCAGGGCACCGATGATGGGCTGGCGCTCGATCAGGCTCATCTCGCAGCCCAGGCTGGCGAGCACGAAGGCGTCCTTGCCCAGGCCGGCGGTGGCGTCCAGCACGCGTGGGCGCACGCCCTGCTGGATGCCCACGGCCTTGGCGATCATCTGGCCGCTGCCGCCACCGAACAGCCGGCGGTGGGCCACTGCGCCCTCAACGAAGTCCACGCGCACCGGGCCCGGCGCGTCGGGGCCCAGTTGCTGCAGTTGCAGCCCGGCCTCGGTGGCCTGCAGGGCGAACTCGGCATCCGGCGCATCCAACGGCAGCGCCAGGCGCTGGGCCCATGCCTGGGCCTGGGGTTCAAGGGCGCTGGTGTGCGCCTCGACGCGGATGCATACCGCCGCTTGCTGCTCTGCCATGAAAATTCACTACTCAAAAAAATTTAAAGATCGACCCATTCGGCCGATAAGGAATATGTCAGGTATTTTGCCAGAGCCAGCGCCCTTTAGTGCCATGAGCAACCTTCAAACCACCTCCATTGGCTACATTTCGCCCCACGGCGACTTCAGCCGCCAGAACACCCAGGCATTGGGTGGCATCAGCCACCTGTGGTCGGACTTCTTCGCCCAGGCGATGGCAGACCAGGTGGGTGATGCGGCCGAGGGTAGCCTGGCGTTGCCCAGCCCGGCGGTGGACCCCGAGGTAGAGCCTGCCGGTGGTGGCGACGTGCTGGCGCAGATCACCTCGCAGCGCCTGTGCGACGTGCAGGATACCGAAATAGCCCCGCCCGAGCCGCTGTTCCTGCCCAAGGCCGAGCTTGAAGCCGACCTGCTGCAGAAAGCCGCGCCGCCCTACCCGCCTGAAGAAATCGTGGACCAGCAGAAGCAGCTGGACTTCGACAACGGCTGGGTGCGCCCCGTCGTGATGAACGCCAACCAGCCGCAGCCTGAGCCAGGGCCTGCGCCCGAGCCCAAATCCCTGTTCCTGCCGATCGCCGAGTTCGAGTGGGACCTGGCCGACAAGCATGTGCCGTATGACGCGCAGACGCTGGCCGAGCAGGACAAGCAGTTCGCCTTCGACACCAAGTGGGCGCGGCCGTTGGTGGTGAATAATTTGCGTTTGGCGGCGTGATGGCTGACGGGCGCATGCCAGTGCTTTTGTAGCGCCCTCTAGACCGAGCGCCGCCCGCGCGGCGCATCGCGGGCAAGCCCGGCTCCTACCGTTTGTTTCGGGCCAATTTTTCCTGCAAGGCCGTTACCACCGCGGCACCACCGCAGATTGGCAGCGAACAAACAAGGCGGACCTTCGGATGGCACAGGCATAACTGGCCCGAAACAGATGTAGGAGCCGGGCTTGCCCGCGATGCGCCGCGCGGGCGGCGCGCGGTCTCAAGGGCAGCAACACCCTCAAGACATGCACCTCCCAAATCCTCCGCCCGACAGCTTTTGAAACAACCCCACGGTTGTACCTCATCCCCCGCAGGGATAGGTTACCCCCGTCACTGCACATCAGTGACCGGGTGTGAGAGCCCGCACCGATGAACCCCAACGAAGCTCCAAACAGCTTTGCAAGGCGCCTGTTCGCCTGCAATATGCTCTATGGCGGCAGTGTACGGGCAAGCTCACGCTTGGCCGGGTTGGGGTTTTACCGGTGCTCTCACCCCGTGCACGGCCGCCACCTAATCGTGTGAGAGCGAATGTCGCGGACATCAAACCCCAATCGAGATCACATAATGTCTGATTTAGTACCCGCCCCACCGAAAAACCAACCCATCTTCACCGTCCACCCCAGCCTCCCCACCGAAGAAGTCCTGATGCACGCCGCGCACCTGCTCGACTGCATCGCCAGCACCGCCTACGAACACGCCGACGGCCTCCACGGCCACGAACGCCATCAAGGCATGGCGGTGTACCACCTGGTGGAAATGGCCCGGCCCCTGGTAAACGCGGCCATCGAAGGCCTCAACCCCGAACACCCATAACCCGTAGCAGCTGCCGAAGGCTGCGTCCGGCCACACCGCGGGTTGCGTTTGGGACGCGGCCTGTGGCCGCTGTTACAGCAGGCCCAATTGCTCCGCCACCGGCTCGCGCGGGTGTTCCGGCAGGGCCGGCAGGCCGGGCAGGCGCTGCATCAGCTGCTCATGGAAGCGCCGCGCCAGCAAGGGCGCGCGGTGGTTGTCGGAAGTGTGCAGGAAGATGTAGGGCGTGCGGCCTTCCTCGATCCATTCGGCGATCTTGCCCACCCAGGGCACCAGGAAGCTGTCATTGGCCGGCAGGTCCGGGTGGCCGATGAAGCGCACCTGTGGACACTGGCTGAACGCCGTGGGCCGCGGCGGCACCTTGGGTTTCTTCGCCTGGGCGTCGAGCACGGCGGCGCTCTGGTCGGTGCAGCTGAACAGTGCACGTGGGTCCAGGCAGATACGCTCCACCTGGCGCCCCATCAACAGGCGGTTGAGCACCCGCTCCTCATCACCCCGGGCAAAGAACGCCGGGTGGCGCACTTCAACGGCCACCGGCTGCTGCAACTCATCGATGAACGCCACCAGTTCGGCCAGGCGCTGCGGGCCGAAGGTGGCCGGCAGTTGCAACCAGAACGGCGCCACGCGGCCGCCCAGGGGCTTGAGCAGTTGCACGAAGGATTCAGCGGCCGGCAGCAGGTCGCGCAGGTCGCCGCCGTGGCTGATTTCCCGCGGGAACTTGGCGGTGAAGCGCAGGTGTTCGGGCATGCTGGCGGCCCACTTCGCCACGGTGGCGGGGGCAGGCTGGGCATAGAAGGTGGTGTTGCCTTCCACGGCGTTGAAGACCTGGCCGTACAGCTGCAGGAACGCAGTGGGCTTGGCATCCGCCGGGTACAGGTGGTCGCGCCAGGCCAGCTCGCTCCAGGAAGGACAACCGAGGTAGTACGGCAGCAGGGACACAGTCAGATATGAACGTCCAGCCCCAGCACGTCCGCGTCCCACTCCACGAAGGTGGCGGTGGTGAGGTAGCTGCTCAGGGCGGTGGCCACCCGGCGGCTCATGGAGCGGTGGAAGATCATGTCCTGCGGCCGCGCCGGCAGGTTGCTGACCGCGCCGCCACGGGGGGCGCTGCGCTGGGCAGACGGCTGCACCTCGAAGTCGCCTTCCAGGTCTTCGGCGTCGTCGGCCTGCGCCAGCGCCTTGCGGGGCTTGCGTTTGACTGGGTAGGAACTCGACGAAAAACCGTCTACGCGCATGACTGCTTACTCTGGACCAATGATGGCAATTTAGCGGCACTGATGCGGGTAAGCAAATGCCCTAGTGATAACTAGAGCACAGTTCCCGCAAAAGGTTTCATCTATGCCGCAGATACCCGATGAACTGCCGGTAAAACCGACAGTTAGCGGCGCCATTCGTCGGTCAACGAGCTTTTGGCGTGGCCACTTTGTCACGCAGGTACACCGGCTGCGCCAGGTCGGCGGCAACGGCCTCGCCACGGGCCCAGCCGCCTTGCGCCAGGGTCAGCAGGTCCAGCGCGTGGGGCAGCAGCGTGGCGTCGCAGGCCGACGCTTTCACGGCCAGGCGCTCGCCGTAGCCCCAACCGGTGCCGGCGCCGTACCAGTCGCCCTGGGCGCCAGCCGGCAGCGTCACCAACTCGGGTGCCAGAACGGCTTCGTCGCCCACCAGCTTCATTTCCCCGCCGTCGGCTTGGTAGCAGCCCCAATACACCTCGTCCATGCGCGCGTCGATGGCCGCAGCCACCTGCCGGGCGCCCTGTTCACGCAGCGCGCGCTGGGCCAGCAGGGCCAGGTTGGACACCGGCAGCACCGGGCGGTCGAGGCCGAAGGCCAGGCCCTGGACCACGCCAATGGCGATGCGCACGCCGGTGAAGGCGCCCGGGCCACGGCCAAAGGCGATGGCGTCCACGGCCGACAGGCCAATGCCCGCCTCGCCCAGCAGCGCCTGAATCATGGGCAGCAGCTTTTGCGCGTGCAGGCGCGGGATGACCTCGTAGTGGCTCAGCACCTTGCCATCATGCAGCAGGGCGACAGAGCAGGCTTCGGTAGCGGTATCCAGGGCCAGCAAGGTGGTCATTGCGCGAATCCATCAGAAAAAAGTGCAGCATTATAAACGTCAACGGCCCGCAAGCGGGCCGTCGGTGATCGAATGATTCGATCAGCTCAGGGCAGCCAGCACCTTGGCGGTGATGGAGTCTACCGAACCCACGCCTTCGATGTGGCTGTAGACCGGCTTGCCTTGGGCAGCGGACAGCTTCTGGTAGAAGGCCACCAGCGGCTCGGTCTGCGCGTGGTACACGGACAGGCGATGACGCACGGTTTCTTCGGTGTCGTCCTTGCGCTGGACCAGCTCTTCACCGGTCTCGTCGTCCTTGCCAGCCACTTTCGGCGGGTTGTAGACGATGTGGTAGACGCGGCCCGACCCTTCGTGGACACGGCGGCCGGCGATACGCTGGACGATTTCTTCGTCCTTGACCGCGATTTCAACCACGTGGTCCAGCTCCACGCCAGCGCTCACCAGGGCTTCGGCCTGGGGAATGGTGCGCGGGAAGCCGTCGAAGAGGAAGCCGTTGGCGCAGTCGGCCTGGGCAATACGCTCTTTGACCAGGGCGATGATCAGGTCGTCGGAGACCAGGCCGCCGGCGTCCATCACGCTCTTGGCCTTGATGCCCAGCTCGGTGCCGGCTTTAACGGCGGCACGCAGCATGTCGCCGGTGGAGATTTGCGGAATACCGAACTTTTCGGTGATGAACTTTGCCTGAGTACCTTTGCCGGCCCCGGGAGCTCCCAGCAGAATCACGCGCATCGATATGCTCCTCAACTTTTTATATGGAAATCGTCAGACCCGCCCCAGCGCAGCTAACTGCCTGAAGCCAATCCCAAAATCGGTTGGTGGCCACAAAAACGGCCAAAAGGCTGACCAAGATACACAGCGGCTCAAAGCCACACAAGCCGTCCAAAGCAGGAACAACCTGCGTCCCATGCGCACGCCCCCGGAAGGTGGCGCCCGGTGCAACCGTGACCGGTTGCTAGCCGGGGCCGCCGCCTGGCGCGCTCCCCTCACAGATAGTGGACGCGCCAGGGCACCTGCGCCAGCCTCAGCCGGTGTTGCGCAGACCGGCGGCAATACCCGCCACGGTGACCAGCAACGCCTGTTCCAGAGGGCTGTCCTGCGCCGCCTCCTGGCTGCGCGAACGGGCCAGCAGCTCGGCCTGCAGCAGGTGCAGCGGGTCGAGGTAGGTGTTGCGCAGGCTGATGAATTTCAGCGTCTCGGGGCTGTGGGCCAGCAACTGGGTCTGGCCAGTGAGGCCGAGCACCACCTTGCACGCCTGCGACAATAGGTCGCGCAGGCTCACCCCCAGGGGTTTCAGGGAATCCTGCACCAGGCGTTCGTCATAGAAACGGGCGATGTCGGCGTCGGCCTTGGCCAGCACCATTTCCAACATGTCGATGCGCGTGCGGAAGAACGGCCACTGCTCGCGCATGGTCGCCAGCAGCGGCCCTTCGCCGCGCTCCAGGGCCTTGTTCAGGGCCGCTTCCCAGCCCAGCCAGGCCGGCAGCATCAACCGCGTCTGGGTCCAGCCGAAGATCCACGGGATGGCCCGCAGGCTCTCGATGCCGCCCTGGCGGCGCTTGGCCGGGCGGCTGCCCAGGGGCAGGCGGCCCAACTCCTGTTCGGGGGTGGACTGGCGGAAGTACTCGACGAACTGCGGGTTCTCGCGCACCACGTCGCGGTAGGCCTTGACGCCGTCGGCGGCCAGTTCATCCATCAGCGCGCGCCAGGCCGGTTCCGGCGGCGGTGGCGGCAGCAGCGTGGCCTCCAGCACGGCGGCCAGGTAGAGGTTGAGGTTCTGCTCGGCGATGTCCGGCAGGCCGAACTTGAAGCGGATCATTTCGCCCTGTTCGGTGGTGCGGAAGCGGCCGTTCACCGAACCCGGGGGCTGCGACAGGATGGCCGCATGGGCCGGGCCGCCGCCACGGCCCACGGTGCCGCCGCGGCCGTGGAACAGCACCAGCTCGACGTTCTGTGCATGGCAGATGCGTACCAGGTTTTCCTGCGCGCGGTACTGGGCCCAGGCGGCGGCAGTGGTGCCGGCGTCCTTGGCCGAGTCGGAGTAGCCGATCATCACTTCCTGCGGGCCGTGCAGGCGCGTGCGGTAGCCGGGCAGGTGCAGCAGGCGCTCGATCACCGGGCCGGCGTTGTCCAGGTCGGCCAGGGTCTCGAACAGCGGCACCACGCGCATGGGCCGCAGCACCCCGGCTTCCTTGAGCAGCAGTTGCACGGCCAGCACGTCGGAGGCGGCGCCGGCCATGGAGATCACGTAGGAGCCCAGGGAGGCCGCCGGCGCAGCGGCGATTTCCCGGCAGGTGGCCAGCACTTCGGCGGTGTCTGCCGCCGGCTTGAAATGCGCCGGCAGCAACGGCCGGCGGTTGCCCAGTTCGTGCAGCAGGAAGGTGATGCGCGCTTCCTCGTCCCAGTCGGCGTAGCGGCCCAGGCCCAGGTAGTCGGTGATCTCACTCATGGCCGCGGTGTGCCGGGCCGAGTCCTGACGCACGTCCAGGCGCACCAGGAACAGGCCGAAGGTGACCGCGCGGCGCAGGCAATCCAGCAATGGGCCGTCGGCGATCACGCCCATGCCGCACGCGTGCAGGGACTGGAAGCACAACTGCAGCGGTTCCAGCAGTTCGCGGTTGTTGCTCAGCACCTCGGCGCTGGCCGGCTGCGGCTGCGCCAGTGAGGCGTGGGCCCAGTTGCGGGTGGCACGCAGGCGCTCGCGCAGTTGCTTGAGCAGGGTGCGGTAGGGCTCGGCGGTGTCGCCCACGGCTTCGCGCAAGGCGGCGCTGGCCTGCTGCATGGACAGCTCGCCGGCCAGGTGGTCGACGTCGCGCAGGAACAGGTCGGCGGCCATCCAGCGCGCCAGCAACAGCACTTCGCGGGTAACCGGCGCGGTGACGTTGGGGTTGCCGTCGCGGTCGCCGCCCATCCACGAGGCGAAGCGCACGGGCGCGGCCTCCAGCGGCAGGTGCAGGCCGGTGGCGGCGTGCAGCGCCTGGTCGACCTTGCGCAGGTGGTGCGGGATGGCATGCCACAACGAGTGCTCGATGACCGCAAAGCCCCACTTGGCCTCGTCCACCGGCGTGGGCCGGGTGCGGCGGATTTCCTCGGTGTGCCAGGCCTCGGCGATCAGCCGCTGCAGGCGCTGGCGGATGCCCTCGCGCTCGGCAGCGGTGAGGTCGCGGTGGTCCTGGGCGGCCAGCTGCGCGGCGATGGCGTCGTATTTCTGGATCAATGTGCGGCGTGCCACCTCGGTGGGGTGCGCGGTCAGCACCAGTTCGATGTCCAGGCGCCCCACCTGGCGCGCCAGGGATTCGCCACTGTGGCCGGCCTGCTTGAGGCGTTCAAGCAGTTGCGGCAGCACCACGTTCTCGAACGGCGGCGGCTGGTCGTCGTCGCGGCGGCGGATCAGCTGGTACTGCTCGGCGATGTTGGCCAGGTTGAGGAACTGGTTGAAGGCCCGTGCCACGGGCAGCAGCTCCTGCTCGTCGAGGTCGTTGAGGCGCGAGCTCAGTTGTTCGGTGGCGGTCTTGCCGCTGTCGGGGCCACTGCGGCGGTCGGCCTTGGCGTCGGCGCGGATGCGCTCGATGGTGTCCAGGAACGCCTCGCCGTATTGCTCGCGAATGGTGTTGCCGAGCAACTCGCCCAACAGGTGAACATCTTCGCGCAGGCGCGCATCGATCTCGGTCATTGGCACAGTCTCCTTGATTGTTCTTGGCGTGCCGTCCATCGCGGGGGTTTGTGGCCATGCGAGTGAACAAGCACAGGAAAAACCGCTCTATCCCCAAGAGTGCACAGCGGGCTCGGTTCTGACAAGGGCATTGACCGGCCATGTTCAAAAGGCCGATCGGGGCTACGCTCAACCTATGGACTGATGAAAGAGGTCGACATGAAAATCCGCGAGCTTGCACAACACTGGGAACAGAACGCCAAGGGCCGCCTGAGCCCCACCCGCTACAACATTCAGCTGGACATGGAATCGGCGGCGCGCCTGGCAGCCATCACCGAGATGTACCCCAAGCACCACCCCGAGGAACTGTTGGGCGAGTTGATTGGCGCAGCCCTGGAAGAGCTGGAAACCAGCTTCCCGTATATCAAGGGGCAGAAGGTGATCGCCACCGACGAGGAAGGCGACCCGTTGTACGAAGATGTCGGCCCTACCCCGCGTTTTCTGGCGCTGTCGCGGCGCTACCTGCATGACCTGGCGGCCAAGGCCGACGAACCGCAGCACTGACGCTCTCCCGCGCATCCGGGGCAGCCTGTAGCCGCTGCCGCCAGGCTGCGCGGGCCCTTCCCCACACTGCACCTCTCCTGTGAGGCTTATGGCCAGCGCAGCCTTCGGCAGCGGCTACGGGGTATGCGCGGCGGGTGAAAGCATCCTGTCTGCTGCGTCAGGAATTTCCTGATCTTCACCAAATTCGAGTGAACCAATTAAAAATCGGTTCGGTCCGAACCAATAAGCCATCACAGAAGACCCTTCGATCATGTGGCTCAGGCCTAGCAGTTGGGGCCCGCAAGGAAGATCTGTCATGGGTGAAGTTTTTCAGGAGTTTTCCAATGGAGTTGACACCATGAATACCAGCACAGCCAAACCTCTCAATCACCTGCGTGGGCTGAAACTGGCGGCCCTGGCCATCGGCACCAGCTTCATCCTCGCCGGTTGCGCAGGCAAGCCCCCTACCGAGCAGTACGCGGTCACCCAATCGGCGGTGAACAGCGCGGTCAGCGCTGGCGGCACCGAGTACGCCGCAGTGGAAATGAAGTCTGCCCAGGACAAGTTCAAGCAGGCCGAGATGGCCATGCATGACAAGCACTACACCGAAGCGCGGATGCTCGCCGAACAGGCCGAGTGGGACGCCCGCGTGGCCGAACGCAAGGCCCAGGCCGCCAAGGCGCAGAAGGCCGTGCAGGACGCCCGTGCAGGGGTCCAGGACGTGCGTGAAGAAGGCATGCGCAATACGCAGCAGCCGTGAGCCGTGGCCCAGCCGTCGTCACCCGTATTCGATTAAAGGATGAACACCATGCGTAAACATTTGATGATCCCTGCCCTGCTGGCCGCCAGCGTTGCCCTGGCCGCCTGCGCCACCAAACCCAACCCCAACCTTGAGTCGGCCCGCAGCAACTTCCAGGCCCTGCAAAGCAACCCGCAGGCCAGCCAGGTGGCAGCGCTGGAAACCAAGGACGCCTCGGACTACATGGACAAGGCCGACAAGGCCTTCCTCAACCATGACGACAGCCGCGACGTGGACCAGTTGGCCTACCTGACCAACCAGCGCGTGGAGCTGGCCAAGCAGACCATCGCCCTGCGCACCGCCGAGGCCAACCTGAAGAACGCTGCGGCCCAGCGCACCCAGGCGCGCCTGGATGCCCGTGACGCGCAGATCAAGAAACTGCAGGATAGCCTCAACGCCAAGCAGACCGACCGCGGCACCGTGGTCACCTTCGGCGACGTGCTGTTCGACGTGAACAAGGCCGGGCTGAAGTCCAGCGGCCTGGTGAACGTGAACAAGCTGGCGCAGTTCCTCCAGGAAAACCCAGACCGCAAGGTGATCGTCGAGGGCTACACCGACAGCACTGGCTCCGCGGCCTACAACCAGAGCCTGTCCGACCGCCGCGCCGGTTCGGTGAGCACCGCGCTGGTGAAAATGGGCGTGGACCCAAGCCGCGTGGTCTCCCAGGGTTACGGCAAGGAATACCCGGTAGCCGACAACGGCAGCGTCTCGGGCCGGGCCATGAACCGTCGCGTGGAAGTGACCATTTCCAACGACAATCAGCCGATTGCCCCGCGCAACTCGGTCAGCTCCAGCAACTGACGCTGGCAAGGCTGGCGGCGCCCCTGGCGCCTGCCAGCCGGCCCGTCAGGGCTTGGGCGTGAACCCCGTGGTCAACGGGAAGCCCGGGTGCAGCAACTGGGCGCTGGCAATCACGGCGATCATCACCAGCGCCGTCACCCACTGCCAGGTATCCCAGTCGAACACCCGCGCCACCGCCTGCCACGGCTTGCGCCAGTCCGGGGCCAAGGCCTCGGTATCCGGCTTGAGCCATTGGCGCACGCTCAGCGCCAGCCACCCCGCCACTCCCAGTATGCCCAAATTCAGCCCCACCCAGCCCGTCACCGCCAGCCACGGCACGCCATGGCGGATCAGCAGCGCCTGGCGTTGCGGGTCCAGGCGCTTGGGCAGCCGCTCGCTCAGCCACAGGTCGGGGGCCAGCAGCTCATGGCTGAAGCGCGCCCACAGGCCCATGACGAAGCGCACGATCCACACCACGATCAAACTCACGAACGCGCTGGCCACCACCTGTTCCCACCAGCCCTGCAGGCTGGTCTTGCCGGCCAGGTGGCCGAGCGCCAGGACCAGCATCGCGCCACCCCAGACCTTGGGCAGCTGCCGGGTCTCGAACGGCCGCGGCATCAGCCGCCGCCAGAAGAACGGGTCGCCCGACGGCAGGCGCTCAAGCAGTTGCGGGTACTGGTAGGCGAACTTCATCGACAGGTCATGGCAGGCCTGCCAGTCGGCGTGTTCGAAGGTGCGCACCCACTGGTATTGCTGCCACAGGGTGAGCGGCGTCAGCAGCAGCAACGCGGCCTTTTGCGCCGCGCTCGCCGACTGCCGGGTATCGGTGGCCATGGCTTGCAGTTGCTGGTACCAGGCCTGCTGTTCGCAGCGCTCTACCAGACGGTGCCAGCGCCACTGCGGCTCGGGAATGATGCCCTTGGCCTGGTCCCAGCCGAACAGCCGGCACACCCGTTCGAATAGCGCGCCGCTGATGTCCGGGTCGTCGTCCAGCAGCTCCAGCACCATGGCCTGCAGGTCCAGGCGCCGGTCGAAGGCGGCCAGCCACGGCTGCTGCGCCAGGTGCGTCAGGGCGTCCATGAACGGCCGCTCGTCACCCGCCTGCAGGCTGTGGCCCAAGGCCTGGCAATGGCGCACCATCAGCGAACGCACCAGCGCCTGCTGCTGGGATGGGGTCAGGCGCACCTGCTGGAAGGGCGTGAGCCACTGGCGTTGGCTGATGCCCCAGTCCAGCAATGCGGCCTCGGCGTGGGGGGCCTCCAGGCAGCGTTCGGCCAGGCGTTGCTCAAAGGTCTGGTCGCAGCCTAGTTGCAGCGCCTGTTGCCAACGCTCGGCGAGGTTGTGCGGGGTCAGGTCAAGCAGCAGGCCGTGGGCCTGCACGTCGGCCGACGGCGCTGGCTGGACGACGGCCATGGTCGGCACGGCCACGCTTGGCTCGGGGTGTTCCTGCACGGGAGGCTGTACCCACACGGCGCCCTGCTCGTGCTCATCGTCATCGCTTTCATCGCGCCAACGTGCCAGCTGCAGCGCACGTTCGTAGGCCTCGCGCAGGCGCTGGAAGGCTTCCGCATCCTCGTCAGGGCGGTGCACCTTGAGCAACCGCGCGTACTGGCGCTTGATGCTGCGCTCGTCGGCCTGGTCGTCCAGTTGCAGCACCTGCCAGCAATCCTGGTAAACCTCGCTCATTGCCACAGGCCCCGGTCCACTTCGCTCAGGCGCTCGGTGAGGTCATGGCGCACTTCGCGAATCTGGCGTTCGTCCTGGGTGTCCAGCACCTGCTGGAACTGGCTGGCCCAGTGGTTGATCTGCTGGCGCATGTCACCCAGGCTTTCCTGGTACAGGCGCTCCAGGCGCGCCACCAGCACGGTGTTCACCTGCTGGTCACGCGGGTGCACCTTGAGCTGCGACAGGGCCTGCAGGCGCTGCTGGATTTCCTCGGGGCTGAGGACGCCGGGGTTGTTCTCGATCACCAGGGCATGCTGCTCGCCGGTCAGCGGGATGCTCACCTGGGCTTCGAGAATGCCGTTGTTGTCGTAGGTAAAGCGCACGTCCAGGGTCACTTCGCCGGCCTTGCGCTTGGGCACCGGGATGTCCAGTTCGCCCAGTGCCACGTTGTCCTTCACCAGGCGGCTCTCGCCCTGGAAGATCTTCACCAGCACGTGTTCCTGGTTGTCGGTGAGGGTGTTGACGGTCTTCACCCGGCTCACCGGCACCACGCTGTTGCGCTCGATGATAGGCAGGTAATGCCCGGCTTCCTGGCGCTGGCCCATGGTTTGCGAGACCTCGATGCCCAGGGTGTAGGAACAGACGTCGGTGAGCACCACCTCTTCCAGCGCCGCCGAACGCGCCTTCAGTGCAGCCTGGACGGCGGCGCCGTGGGCCACCACTTCGTCGGGGTTGAGGGTGATGGAAGGGAACCGGCCGAACAGCCCGGCGGCCAGCTTGCGCACCAGCGGCATGCGCGTGGTGCCGCCCACCAGCAGCACTTCGTCGAGGTCGCTGACACGAATGCGCGCATCGCGCAGGGCGCGCTCGATGGGCGCACGCAGGCGCTCCAGCAGCGGCGCGTAAAGGTCGGCCAGTTGTTCTTGAGTGATGGTGTGCAGCCATTCACGGCCGCCCAGGCGCAGCACGAAGTCACTGCTGGCCTGCTGGCCCAGGCTCTTGCGCACCCGTTCGGCTTCGCGGCGCAAGGCCTGGCGCACGTTTTCCAGGGGCGGCAGGTCGGCGTGCTGGCGCACGAAGTGCTCCACCAGCAGGCTGTCGAAATCCTCGCCGCCGAGGAAGTTGTCACCGGCGCTGGCGCGCACCTCCATGACCCCATCGAACAGCTCCAGGATCGAGACGTCGAAGGTGCCGCCGCCCAGGTCGAAGATCAGGAACGAGGTTTCCTTGTCCTTCTGGTGCAGGCCATAGGCGAGCGCGGCGGCGGTGGGTTCGTTGATCAGTTTGTCCACCTTCAGCCCCGCCAGCTCGCCGGCGATGCGCGTGGCTTTGCGCTGGGCGTCGCTGAAATAGGCCGGCACGCTGATCACCGCCTCGGTGACCGGCTCGCCGAAGGCGCGCTCCACGTCTTCCTTGAGGCTCTTGAGCACCAGGGCCGACAGCTCCTCGGGCCGAAACTGGCGCTCGCCCAGGCGCACTTCCTGGGCACTGCCCATGTGGCGCTTGAACAGCGCCGCGGTCCTGGCGCGATGGGTATGCAGGCGCTCTTTCGCGGCCTGCCCCACCAGCACCCGGCCTTCGTCGTCCAGGCCTACCACGCTTGGGGTGAGCACGCTGCCCAGGGCGTTGGGCACCAGTTCCGTGGTGTCGCCGCGCCAGACGGCGATCAGGCTGTGGGTGGTGCCAAGGTCGATGCCGACGATCATGGGCGCAGAACTCCTTTTCCGGGGAAGGCGATGATGGCACTACCGTGGTGGCCACCATGTAAAAATGTGTCCGAATGGTAACGCAATCCACGAAACAGCGGGAGCCGCCCGGTTTTGATCTGCTTTCGATCTGCTTTTGATCTGGCCGTTGATCTTGATTTTGATCTGGCTTTTGATCTGGTTTTTGATCTTGATTGTCTGCCCCGTAAAGCGCCCGGGCCGACTGGAGGCGTCGCTCAACGGGCTGCCCGAAGGGCCGAGGCCGCAGGCCGAAGAGACGGTAACCCGCAGGCTTCTATAGCGGGTGCCGTCTGCCCGTTGAGCGGCGCCGGAAGGAGGGGACCCGTAGCGCAGCGGAGGGCCCAAGCAGGGGCAAGCGTTTTTTGCTTACTTTTTTTGGCGTCTGAAAAAAAGTGAGTCGCCGTAAGGGCGAAACAGTCGGTGGTCGCACCACGAAAATGGATATGTTCGAAATCGCCGAAGCGGGATCCAGAATCCGCGAACATATCCATTACTACGGGTGATGCAAAATCACCTTTTCGGCCTTACGCCGAGTCACTTTTTGACAAACGCCTCAAAAAGTAACCAAAAAAGGCTTGCCCCTGCTTGGTCCCTACGCTTCGCTGCGGGTCCCCTCCCTCCGGCGTCGCCCAAGCGGACGACGGCCCGGAATAGAAGCGCCTCCGGTTCCGTCTTCTTCGGCTACGCCTCAGCCCGCTTGGCCGACGCCTCCAGTCGGCCCTGGCGCTTTATGGGGCACACAATCAAGATCAAAGGCCGCACGGGATCAAGATCAAAGGCGGTCCGCGGCGCGACAGCGGCAGCGGCGCGCGCAGCAGCTACGGTACGGCTGGCGCGCAGTGCACCGCCTGCTTCTGACTGTTGACCAACACCCCACTCAGACCCTTCTGCTGGGTATCAAACAACACCAACACCCCATCAATACACTGCGCCACTTCATTGGCCGGGGTAGCCGAAACCTTGTAATCCTCGCCAGGAATGGTCTTGAGCATGGTGAAGTCACTCAGCAGCAAGGCGTCCTCGGGCTTGGCGAAGTGCAGGTAGCCGTAGTACCACAAGCACCCCACGGTAACGAAAATACTGCCGATGCCGGTCAGGATCATCGGGATGGCGTTGCGTTCGTCACTCATGGGGCGGCTCTTGTTGTTCGGGGTAGTTGGGCACTTCGCCCAGGCGGCGCAGGCCGTTGAAGTGTTGCGGGTCTTGCAGGAAGCGGATCATCACGGTACGCCAGGTGGGGTCGGCGAAGGTCTGCACATGGCCGCCACGGGTCAATTGCAGCACCCGCGGGGGTGGCGCGTGCTTGTACAGTTCCAGGCCGTTGGCCAGGGGCACGATGGGGTCGTCCATGCTCTGGTAGAACAGCATTGGCGTGCCCTTGAGCGCCGCGATGGAGTAGATGGCGCTGTCGCCGTCCGGCACCAGCCACGACAACGGCACCTGCAGCGGCCAGGTCAGCCACGAAGTGCTGAGGGCGAATTGCCCCACCCCGCGGTAGCTGGACGGCACGCCGTCGAACACCAGCGCCTGCAGGCGCTTGAGCTGTTGCGGGTGGCCGGCCAGGTAGTGCACGCCCATGGCGCCGCCCAGGCTCTGGCCCAGCAGCACCAGGGGTTTGCCCTGCACCTCGGGCTGCTGGGCCAGCCAGGTGAACGCCGCATCGATGTCCTGGTAGATGGCCGGCAGGCTCGGCTCGCCCTGGGACAGGCCGTAGCCACGGTAGTCCAGCAGCAGCACCTGGTAGCCCTGTTCCGGCAGCCACCAGCTGCCACCCAGGTGCCAGGCCATGTTGCCGCCGTTGCCGTGCAGGTGCAGCACCGTGCCTTTCACCGGCACGCCGGGTTTGGCCGGCAGCCACCAGCCGTGCAGGCGGGTGCCGTCGGCGGCGGTCAGGGTCACGTCGCGGTAGGCCAGCCCAGCCTTGTCGGGGGCGAACGGCTGGCCCTTTTCCGGGTAGAACAGCAGGCTGCTGCAACCGGCCAGCAGCGCCAGCGCCACCAGGCCGCTACAGAATGTTCGAATAGTCCGCTTCAATGCGATCCAGGCTCAGGTGGTTGAGGAAGTTGGAGAAGCACATCCACGCCGACAGCGCGTTGAGGTCGCGGAACTGCTCGGGCAGGTATTTGGGCGGCGTCACCAGGCCTTCGTCCACCAGTTGGCGCAGGGTGCGCATGTCTTCCAGGGTGGTCTTGCCGCAGAACAGCAGCGGGATCTGCTCCAGCTTGCCCTTGCGCACCGCCAACTGGATGTAGTTGTAGACCATGATGAAGCCCTTCAGGTACGAGAGGTCCTTGGTGAAAGGCAGGCCGGTGGGCGTGGAGCCACGGAACACCCGGCTGGCGTTGCCGTAGCTTTCCGGCAGGCCGAAGCCCTGCTCGCGGAAGAAGTCGAAGATCTGCAGGAAGTCGGCGCCCTCCTCCACCATGTGGATGGCGCGGGTGCGGTTGGTCAGCTTGCGCAGGCGGCTGGGGTAGGAGGCGAAGGCAATCACTTCCATCAGGATCGCCAGGCCTTCCTGGGTCACGGTCGACGAGGGCGGGCCCTTGGACAGGAAGGTGCAGATCGGCTGGTTCAGGCCGTTGAGGGTGGTGCCCACGTGCACCAGGCCTTCGTGCACTTCCAGGGCGCGTACGTCGCGCTCGTTGAACATCGCGTCGCTGCGGATCTTGATGTAGTCGGCGCCTGCCGCGGCGTCGGCGACGATGCCGTCGGACTCGAACACCCGGATGGTTTCCTCGGCCTCGCCGAAGGTGCGATTCAAGCGGCTTTGCAGCATACCCACGGCGTCCTTGGCGGTGAGGGTCTTGGGCTCGTCCTTGAGGTCGCCCCGGCCGTCGATGTTGTTCAGGTAGTCCGACAGCATCAGACCCAGGTCGGCCAGGGTCGGGTCACCGGCGTGGAAGGCATCGGAGGCGGCGCCGTACAGCTCCTGGGAAATCAGGCCGAAATCCTCGGTGCCGCGCGCTTCGAGCATGCGCACCACCATGCGGTATTCCTTGCACATGCGCCGCATGATCTGGCCCACCGGGTTGAACTGCCCCAGCTGGCGAGTGATGTCGCGCTCGATGTTCTGGAATTCCAGCTTCACCGCGCTGGAGTCGAACGACAGCGGGCGGTTCTGGTAGTAGGCGCGGTCCACGGCGGGCATGGCCTTGCCCTTGGCCTTGAGGAAATCCTGGCGGATGGTGTCATCCCATTTCACCGCGTCCAGCACGCGGATGGGTGCCTGGGCCAACACGATACGGTCGGAAAGGCCGCGAATCGTCTGCTGATAATCGTCCACCGGCGACTCCTTGCTATTACTGCGGTTTTGACTTGGCCCGGGTATAGCGGGCTATTTCGACGAACACGTCGGAGTTGGCCGGGTCGTCCAGGTAAGCGAAGACCTGGTCCAGCCCGCTGTCCACCCGCACCCCCTCGCCTTGCGGGGTGTCCAGCCCGGCGCCGCTCAGCGCGTGCTGGGCAATGGCCTGCTGGATGCGCTCGACATCGAGGTTATAGACCACCAGCGCGCCATCGTCGGCCAGCTCGAAGCCTACCAGGGCATACTGACCACCATAATCGGCCGGCATTCGCGCCGAGGCGTACCAGCGGCTGCCATGGCCGGCCACGGTGAAGCCTACCTCATCGCGCGGCTGCCCGGCGGGGGTGCTGATGGCAAGGTAATGGTTGGCGTCCTGGCGCTTGATAGTCAGGGCCAGGTGTTGGCCCCAGGCGGTCCGGCTCACCCAGCGCCCCACCAGCCCGGCTGGCGCGGCCTGGCTTGGCGGCAGCGGGTCCTTGAAGCTGACCAGGCAGCCGCTGAGGAGCAGCGACCACAGGGCGATGAGCAACAGGCGCCAGGCTTTCATCAAGCACTCCTTGGGCGGTGGGGACAGGCGCATTCCTGCGCCTGGGGTCAGGCCGAGGCCAGGACCAGGTGCATGTAGCGGGTGAGGATCGCCAGCATCTCGTCATCGGCCATGGGTGCCTGGCTGTCGAGCAGGCCCTGATATTCCATGCGGCCGATGATGGCCGTCAACACCTTGGCATCCTGGTGCGGCTCGCGCGAGCCCAGCACCTGCAGCAGCTGGCAGGTGCCCTGCAGCAGGATCTGCTGGTGCGAGGTAACCAGTTTTGCCAGCCGCGGGCTGAGCAGCGCTTCCTGGCGGAAGGCCTGCTCGGCCATCAGGTAGTCGCGGCGGGTGAGCAGCTGGCGGTGCACGTACTCGGCGGTCATGCGCGCGATTTCGTCGGCCAGCTGGGCGCGGGACGCCGGGCTGCCGTCGTTGCGCGCCAGGATGTTGCGCAGCAGTTCCTCGGTGCTGGCCCACAGCTTGGCCATGTACGCGGCGCTTCGCTCCACGTACTGGGCGAAGGTGTCGGTGAGCAGGTCTTCGATGTCCTTGAAATAGTAAGTGGTGGCCGACAGCGGCACGCCGGCTTCCGCCGCCACCGCCCGGTGCCGAACCCCGCGTACGCCGTCGCGTACGACAATGCGCATGGCCGCGTCGAGAATCTCCTGACGACGCTGCTCACTTCCCTGGCGGCTGGCCTTGCGACCCTGATACTGCACACTTTCCGCCACTGCTGTCGCTACACCGGCAGCACCTTGTTGAGCCATTGCAGGAGTCACTTCTACTGTCCTCTGTAGTTTTGTGCGCTGTGGTGGCGCGCACCGTAGCCGCTGCCGCAGGCTGCGCTGGCCCTGTGCCTCGCTGGTGATGTTCACCGACCCCCCCCGCCCCCCGCGCCCGGGGGGCGCGGCTACAGGGTTCACCACGTAATCATTGTATTGCGTTGTCTGTGCACCGTGCATAAAAAAGCCGCCCCGGGGGGCGGCTCGTTCAGCTGACTCAGGCCTGCGGACGCATGTGCGGGAACAGGATCACGTCGCGGATCGACGGCGAGTTGGTCAGCAGCATCACCAGGCGGTCGATGCCGATGCCTTCACCGGCCGTTGGCGGCATGCCGTACTCCAGCGCGCGCACGAAGTCGGCGTCGTAGTGCATGGCTTCGTCGTCGCCGGCGTCCTTGTCGGCCACCTGGGCCATGAAGCGCTCGGCCTGGTCTTCCGCGTCGTTCAACTCGGAGTAGGCGTTGGCGATTTCACGGCCGCCGATGAACAGCTCGAAGCGGTCGGTGACGTTGGGGTTGTCGTCGTTGCGACGGGCCAGCGGCGACACTTCGAACGGGTACTGGGTAATGAAGTGCGGCTGCTCCAGCTTGTGCTCGACCAGCTCTTCGAAAATCATCACCTGCAGCTTGCCCAGGCCTTCGAAGCCCAGCACCTTGGCGCCGGCTTTCTTGGCGATTGCGCGGGCCTTGTCGATGTCGTTGAGGTCGTCGGCGGTCAGGTCCGGGTTGTACTTGAGGATCGAGTCGAACACCGACAGGCGCACGAACGGCTCGCCGAAGTGGAACACCTTGTCGCCGTACGGCACGTCGGTGGTGCCCAGCACCAGCTGCGCCAGCTCGCGGAACAGTTCTTCGGTCAGGTCCATGTTGTCTTCATAGTCAGCATGGGCCTGGTAGAACTCGAGCATGGTGAACTCGGGGTTGTGCCGGGTCGAGACGCCTTCGTTGCGGAAGTTGCGGTTGATCTCGAAGACCTTCTCGAAGCCACCCACCACCAGGCGCTTGAGGTACAGCTCCGGCGCGATGCGCAGGAACATGGCCATGTCCAGGGCGTTGTGGTGGGTTTCGAACGGCTTGGCCGCGGCGCCGCCAGGAATGGTCTGCAGCATCGGCGTTTCCACTTCCAGGAAGTCACGCTGCATCAGGAAGCTGCGGATGTGGGCGATGACTTGCGAACGCACGCGGAAAGTCTGGCGCACGTCTTCGTTGACGATCAGGTCAACGTAGCGCTGGCGGTAGCGCTGCTCGGTGTCCGACAGGCCGTGGTGCTTGTCCGGCAGCGGGCGCAGGGACTTGGTCAGCAGGCGCACGTGGGTCATTTCCACGTACAGGTCGCCCTTGCCCGAACGGGCCAGGGTGCCTTCGGCGGCGATGATGTCGCCCATGTCCCAGGTTTTCACCGCGGCCAGGGTGTCTTCGGACAGGGTCTTGCGGTTGACGTAGACCTGGATGCGACCGGTCATGTCCTGGATCACCATGAACGAGCCACGGTTGAGCATGATGCGACCGGCAACCTTGACCGGGATGGCCAGGGCTTCCAGTTCTTCCTTGGTCTTGTCGACGTACTGCTTCTGCAGGTCGGCTGCGTAGCTGTCACGGCGGAAGTCGTTGGGGAAGGCCTGGCCCTTGGCACGCTCGGCAGCAAGCTTTTCCTTGCGCAGGGCGATCAGGGAGTTTTCTTCCTGTTGCAGGGCTTGCGGGTCGAGTTGTTGGTCGCTCATGTCTTGAAAAATTCCATCACGGGGTTGTTGCCCCCGCCTTGCGGCGGGGATCGCGGGCGGTCACGCCCCGAAGGGCGCGCGCCTTACAGGCCTTGCTTGAGGCTGGCCACCAGGTATTCGTCGATGTCGCCGTCCAGTACCTTGTCGCAGTCGCTGCGCTCGATGCTGGTGCGCAGGTCCTTGATGCGCGAGGCATCCAGCACGTAGGAGCGAATCTGGTGCCCCCAGCCGATGTCGGACTTGCTGTCTTCCATGGCCTGGGACGCGGCGTTGCGCTTCTGCACTTCCTGCTCGTAAAGACGGGCCCGCAGCATTTTCATGGCGGTGTCCTTGTTCGCGTGCTGGGAACGTTCGTTCTGGCAGCTGACCACGGTGTTGGTCGGCACGTGGGTGATACGCACCGCGGAGTCCGTGGTGTTAACGTGCTGGCCACCGGCGCCCGAGGAGCGGTAGGTGTCGATGCGCAGGTCCGCCGGGTTGATCTCGATCTCGATGTTGTCGTCGATTTCCGGCGACACGAACACGGCCGAGAACGAGGTGTGGCGGCGGTTGCCGGAGTCGAACGGGCTCTTGCGCACCAGGCGGTGCACGCCGATCTCGGTGCGCAGCCAGCCGAAGGCGTACTCGCCCTTGATGTGCAGGGTAGCGCCCTTGATACCAGCCACTTCACCGGCCGACAGCTCCATGATGGTGGTGTCGAAGCCGCGCTTGTCGGCCCAGCGCAGGTACATGCGCAGCAGGATGTTGGCCCAGTCCTGGGCTTCGGTACCGCCGGAGCCGGCCTGGATGTCCAGGTAGGCGTTGTTGGCGTCCATCTCGCCGCTGAACATGCGGCGGAATTCCAGCTTCTCCAGCGACTCGCGCAGGCGGTCGACTTCCTCGGTCACGTCGGCGACAGCGCCTTCGTCTTCTTCCTCGGCAGCCATCAACAGCAGGTCCTTGGCATCGGCCAGGCCCGCGTTCATTTCATCCAGGGTGTCGACGATCTGCGCCAGCAGCGCGCGCTCGCGGCCCAGGTTCTGGGCGTATTCAGGGTTGTTCCAGACTGCCGGATCTTCAAGCTCGCGGTTGACCTCGGTCAGACGCTCATGCTTTTGATCGTAGTCAAAGATACCCCCGAATGGTTTCGGAGCGCTCGGACAGGTCCTTGATGGTGTTCAGGATCGGGTTGATTTCCATGGCGGGCAGCACTCGTACGTATTGTGTCAAAAGCCGGAGAGTATAACGCACTCGCAGCCCCGAGGCAGCCCGCCGGGCGGGTTTGATAAAGATTGCCTTGTTTCCAAAGCAACCCACCGCGTCGTCTGCGTCGCGACCAAGGTCGGCTCCTACACCGACCGCGTAGGAGCCGACCTTGGTCGCGATGCAGGCAACACGGTGTCAGTCGCTGATGCCGACCTGGTTGCGGCCGTTGTGCTTGGCCTGGTAAAGGCCCTTGTCGGCGGCCGAGATCAGCTGCCGGCAGTGGGAGCCGCCCTGGGGGATCTGGGTGGACAGGCCGATGCTGACGGTCAGGTGCGAGCCTTCGCTGGGGGCGATGTGCGGGATTTTCAGCGCGGCGATGGTCTGCCGCAGCTTTTCCGCCACCAGGCGGGCGCCGCCGGGCGAGGTGTTGGGCAGCACCAGGGCGAATTCCTCACCGCCGTAGCGCGCCGGCAGGTCGGTGGAGCGGCTGCAGCTGTCGCGGATGGCGTCGGCCACGCGGCGCAAGGCTTCGTCGCCGTCCAGGTGGCCGAAGCTGTCGTTGAACGACTTGAAGTAGTCGACGTCGATCATCAGCAGCGACAGCTGGGTCTGGTCGCGCAGGGCGCGGCGCCATTCCAGCTCCAGGTATTCGTCGAAGTGGCGACGGTTGGACAGGCCAGTGAGGCCGTCGGAGTTCATCAGCCGTTGCAGCACCAGGTTGGTGTCCAGCAGCTGCTGCTGGCTGACGCGCAGGGCGCGGTAGGCCTCGTCGCGCTGCAGCAGGGTCTGGTAGGAGCGCGAGTGGTAGCGGATGCGCGCCACCAGCTCGATATTGTCCGGCAGCTTCACCAGGTAGTCGTTGGCACCGGCGGCAAACGCCGCGCTTTTCACCAGCGGGTCTTCCTTGGTGGACAGCACGATGATCGGGATGTCCTTGGTGGCCGGGTGGTTGCGGTAGTCGCGCACCAGGGTCAGGCCGTCCAGGCCGGGCATTACCAGGTCCTGGAGGATCACCGTGGGCTTGAGGCGCACGGCCTGCTCGATGGCATGGTGGGGGTCGGCGCAGAAATGGAAGTCGATGTTGGCTTCGTTGGCCAGCCCCCGCCGCACTGCTTCGCCGATCATGGCCTGGTCGTCGACGAGCAGCACCATGGCCTTGTTCTCGTCGGTGGCCTTGAACTCTTCGATCTGCAAATCAATCATGCGTTGTCACCTGATCGCTGCCTGTACGCTGGCAGGGCTTAATACTCGGGGTCATGGCTGGATAATTTCCATCAGTCTGGGAGCAATCCGCTCCAGGGGGCGGATTTCCACCGCTGCATCAATGGCCGCTGCCGCCTTGGGCATGCCATACACCGCACTGCTTGCCTGGTCCTGGGCGATGGTCAGGAAGTTCTGCTGGCGCAACAGCTTCAGGCCCTGGGCGCCATCGCGGCCCATGCCGGTCAACAGCACGCCAACCGCGTCGCCACGCCAGAAACGCGCCACGCTTTCAAAGAATACGTCGATGGACGGCCGGTAGATCTCGTTCACCGGCTCCTCCGTGTAGGCCAGTGTTCCGTCGCTGAGCAGACGGAGGTGATGATTGGTACCCGCCAGCAATACTACGCCAGGTTGCGGAGGTTCGCCTTCGCGGGCAAGGCGCACGTTGAGGCCGCTGGCCCCGGACAGCCAGTCGGCCATGCCGGCGGCGAACACCTGGTCCACGTGCTGCACTAGCACAATGGCCGCCGAAAAGGTTTTCGGCAAGCCCTTGAGCAATACTTCCAGGGCAGCCGGGCCGCCGGCGGAGGAGCCGATGGCGATCAGCGTCTGCCGTTGCACGCCGGTGCGCAGTGGCGTGGGTACGGCCTTGACCGAGGTGCCGCGCTGGCCGATCAGCCAGCCGATGTTGAGGATCTTGCGCAGCAGCGGCGCCGCCGCCTCGCGCGGGTTGCCAGCACCCACTGCCGGGGTGTCGACCACGTCCAGGGCGCCATGACCCATGGCCTCGAACACCCGGTGCACGTTCTGCTGGCGGTCGACGGTGACGATGACGATGGCGCAGGGGGTGGCGGCCATGATCTGGCGGGTGGCCTCGACGCCGTCCATGACCGGCATGATCAGGTCCATCAGGATCAGGTCGGGCAGCTGTTCGGCGCACTTGGCCACCGCCTCGGCGCCGTTGCCCGCCACCCAGATGATCTGGTGCGCCGGCTCGAACGCCACCGCCCGGCGCAGGGCCTCGACGGCCATGGGCATGTCGTTGACGATGGCGATCTTCATCCCTGGGCACTCCCGATCAGCTCGACCACGGCGTCCAGCAGGGCGTCGTCGTGGAAACTGGCTTTAGCCAGATAGTAGTCGGCCCCGGCGTCCAGGCCACGCCGCCGGTCTTCTTCGCGGTCCTTGTAGGACACCACCATCACCGGCAGTGACTGCAGGCGCGTGTCGCGGCGCACCAGGGTGACCAGCTCGATGCCATCCATGCGCGGCATGTCGATGTCGGTAATCAGCAGGTCGAAGTCCTCGCCGCGCAGGGCGTTCCAGCCGTCCATGCCGTCCACCGCCACGGCCACGTCGTAGCCACGGTGGCTGAGCAGCTTGCGCTGCAGCTCGCGCACGGTCAGCGAGTCGTCCACCACCAGCACGCGCTTGCGCGCTTGTTCCACGCCCGGGCGGTTGCGCCGGTCGATGCGTTCCAGGCGGCCGGTGGTCAGCAGTTTTTCCACCGAGCGCAGCATGTCCTCGACGTCGATGATCAGCACCACCGAGCCGTCGTCCAGCAAGGCCCCGGCGGAAATGTCCTGGACCTTGCCCAGCCGCGCATCCAGCGGCAGCACCACCAGGGTGCGCTCGCCGATGAAACGTTCCACCGCCACGCCATAGATGGCGTCGCGCTCGCGGATCACCACCACCCGCAGCGAGTCCTCGCTGCTTTGCCCGGCCGGGCGCTGCAGCAACTGGCTGGCGGCTACCAGGCCGACGTGGCGGCCCTCGTACCAGAAGTGCTGGCGGCCTTCGAGCTGGACGATGTCCTCGGCCGGCAGGTCGAGGGTGTGTTCAATGTGCGCCAGGGGGAAGGCGTAGGCCTCCTCGCCCACTTCCACCACCAGGCTGCGCACCACCGACAGGGTCAGCGGCACTTCGATGTGGAAACAGCTGCCCTGGCCGCGCACCTGGGTCAGCTCCACCGAGCCGCGCAGCTGGCGCATCATGTGCTGCACCGCGTCCAGGCCGACGCCGCGGCCGGACACTTCGGTGACCTTGTCGCGCAGGCTGAAGCCGGGCAGGAACAGGAAGCTCAGCAGTTCTTCCTCGCTGAGCTGCGCGGCGGTCTCGGCCGGTGACAGTTGGCGGTCGACGATGCTGCGGCGCAGGCGCTCAAGGTCGACGCCGCCGCCGTCGTCAATCAGCTCCAGCACCAGCAACCCGGCCTGGTGCGAGGCGCGCAGCAGCACCCGCCCCTCGGCCGGCTTGCCCGCCAGCAGGCGCTGCTCGGGCGATTCGATGCCGTGGTCGACGGCGTTGCGCAGCAGGTGCGTCAGCGGCGCCTCGAGCTTTTCCAGCACGTCGCGGTCGACCTGGGTCTTCTCACCTTCGATCTCCAGGCGCACCTGCTTGCCCAGCTCGCGGCCCAGGTCACGGACCATGCGCCCCTGCCCGCCCAGCACGTCGGCGAACGGCCGCATGCGGCACGCCAGGGCAGTGTCGTAGAGCAGCTGCGCGCGCTGGCTGGCCTGCCAGCCGAACTCGTCCAGCTCGGCGGTCTGGTGCACCAGCATCTGCTGGGTCTCGCCCAACAGGCCTTGCACCAGGGCCAGGGCTTCGAGCACTTCCTCGGATTGGTGGGTGGCCTGCAGGTGCTCTTTCAGGCCATCCAGGGCACGCTGGCTCTGGCCCTGCATGCGCTTGAGGCGCTGCATGGTGGCCAGGTACGGCTTGAGCCGCTGGGTTTCCACCAGCGATTTGCTGGACAGGTCCAACAGGCTGTTAAGGCGTTCGGCCGTGACCCGCAGCACGCGCTCGCCGCCTTCCACCGGCGCGCCCTTGGCCTTGCGCGGCTCGGGGCTGGCGGGGGCTTCGGCGGCCGCTTCCGGCTCGGGCGGCGGCGCGGCCACCACCGGCTCCGGCGCCGGGGCGGCGGGCCGTGGCGGCGGGGGCACCGCCGAAGGGTCCAGCAACACGGTCATGCGCACCGAATAGGCAGCAATGTCTTCGGTGGTGGGCGCCGTGTCGGGGGTGGCGATGCGCATCAGCAGGTCGGTGCCGTGCAGCAGCGCGTCAATGTGTTCGGGGGTGAGCAGCAGCCGGCCTTCCTGGGCGCTTACCAGGCAGTCTTCCATCACGTGGGCGACGCTGACGCCGGCATCGACGCCGACGATACGCGCAGCGCCCTTGAGCGAGTGCGCGGCGCGCATGCAGGCTTCCAGCTGGTCGGCCTGAGTGGGGTTGCGTTCCAGTTCCAGCAGGCCGGTGCTCAGCACCTGGGTCTGGGCTTCGGCTTCCAGGGCGAAGAGTTCAAGCAGCGAGGCGTCGCGCATCTGGTCCGGGGTCATGTCAGGCTCCGGGCAACGGCGTCCAGCAGTTGGGTTTCGTCCAGCACCCGCACACTACGGCCCTTGAACGGCAACACCGACTCGGTGAAGCGCTTGCCGGCCTGGCCGGCGGCGGGCGAGGCGTTTTCCAGGTCCGCCAGGTCGATGCGGTGGATGCCGTCGACTTCATCCACCGGCACCACCACCGAGCCACCGGCGGCGGCCAGGATCAGCATGCGCGGCATCACCCGCGCCGAGGCCTGGGGGCTGACGCTGACGTCCACCCCCAGCAGTTCGGCCAGGGACAGGCACGCCACCAGCGCCCCACGCACGTTGGCCACGCCCTGCAGCGCCCGCGAGCGCTGGTGCGGCAGCGAATGCACCGGCTGCACCGGGGCGATCTCCACCAGGCAGCGGGTGGCCAGGGCCAGCCATTCCTCGGCCAGGCGGAACACCACCAGCGAGCGCGAGGCCACCTGGCCCAGCTCCTCCAGGGTTTCGCCGCGCACGCTTTCGCGGGCCAGGGAATAGCGGTCCAGCAGGCGCACGGCGGCGCCGGCATAGACCTGGCAGTTACGGCAATGAATATGGTCGGCCAGCAACGGGCACGACTTGTCGCCGTGAATCCCGATCCGGTTCCAGCAATCGTCAATCGCTTCGCCATCCCCCTGGATGACGTTCAGCGAAGCCAGGCCAATCATCGTTTACGCTCACTGTCAGCGGTTCGGTCACTGCGCGCGGCGCGTTCCTGCAGGCGCCTGGCCCCGACGCTGTCGCCCTGGGCGGCCAGCAGCATGGCCAGGTGGGCCAGCGCTTCGGGGTGCTGCGGTTGCAGGTACAGCGCCTTGCGGTAAAAATCCTGGGCCTTGCGCGCATCGCCACCGACGTCGTTGAGCAAACCGAGCCAGTAGTACGCCTGCGCATGCGGCCCCTGATGCTTGAGATACAGCTCGCACGCCTGCATGGCCGCCTGGCTCTTGCCTTCGTTGGCCAGGCTGGCGATCTGTTCGAGCGTCACCTGTACCTGTTTTTCGGCCGCCGGCGCGGCCACTTGAGGCAGCGGCGGGGCAATGAGCGTGGCGCGTGGCCGGGGCGGCATGGCAGCCGGCAGCACACGCGGCGGCGGCGCCACCCACGGCGTCATCGGTTGCGGCTCTGGCGCGGGGTTCTCGTCGCGCACGAAGGCGAACGACTGCGCGATGCCAATGGGGCGCATGCCCAGGCGCGCCAGCAGGCTGCCCTCGGCAGGGCCGATGAACAGGGCGCCGTCCTTGTCGGTCAGGCTCTTGAGCACCTCGAACACGCGCTGCTGGGTTTCCACGTCGAAATAGATCAGCAGGTTGCGGCAGAACACGAAATCGTAGGGCGGCTCGCCCTTGAGCAGCGCCGGGTCGAGCACATTGCCCGGCTGCAGGCGCACCTGCTGGCGCACCCGCTCGCCCAGCCGATAACCGTCCTCTTCCACCTCGAAATAGCGCTCGCGAAAGCCCAGCTCGGCGCCGCGGAACGAGTTGCGCCCGTACAGGCCACGCTGGGCCTTGGCCACCGACAGCGGGCTGATGTCGACGCCGTCGACGCGGAACTGGCTGGCCAGCACGCCGGCGTCAAACAGCGCCATGGCGATGGAATAGGGTTCCTCACCCGTCGAGCAAGGCAGGCTGAGCAGGCGCACCGGGCGGGTGCCCTTGAGCGCCAGCAGCCGCGCCTGCACCAGGCGCGCCAGGGCCGCGAACGACTCGGGGTAGCGCAGGAACCAGGTCTCCGGGACGATCACCGCTTCAATCAAGGCCTGCTGCTCGGTGCCACTGCCCTGCAGCAACTGCCAGTAGGCATCGGCGCTGGTGCAGCCGCTGGCCGTGCGGCGTTGCTGCACGGCGCGCTCGATCAGCGCCGGGCCCACCGACGCCACGTCCAGGCCGATGCGGTCACGCAGGTACTTGAAGAAACGTGGATCGTCGCCCATCAGTCATCCCCATCCTTGAGGCTGGCGGCCAACTGCGGTGCAAACAGCAGCTGGCGCACCTGGTCATCGAGCAGGTCCTGCACGCCTACCCACTGCAGCAGGCCTTGCTCGTCCTCACGCACCGGCCCCAGGTAGGGCGTGTTGGCGTTGGACACCTCGTACGGGCGAAAATCCCGTGGGTCGCAGCGCAAGGTGTTGGTGGCGTGTTCCAGGATCAGCCCCAGGCGCAGGTCCGGGCGCGCGGGGTCGGCACGGTAATGCACCAGCACCAGGCGCGTGCTGGTGCGCTGCGGCGCCGGCTTGCCGAACATCAGCTGGCCGACGTCGATCACCGGCACCACGCGGCCGCGGTGGGCGAAGATGCCCGCCACCCAGGCCGGCGCCTGGGCTACCGCCTTGAGCGGCACGCAGGGCAGCACTTCGCCGATGTCGGTGGCGGCCAGGGCGAAGCGCTCGGCGCCCACCTGGAAAATCAGGAACAGCTTGCCCTGGCAGGTGATGGCCGCCCTGGACGGGCGCAGCGCCTCGCTCATCAGACTTTGAAACGCGACACGCCGCCACGCAGGCCGGTGGCCACCTGGCTGAGCTCGTCGATGGCGAAGCTGGCCTGGCGCAGCGATTCCACGGTCTGGCTGCTGGCGTCGCTGAGTTGCGACAGGGCGTGGTTGATCTGCTCGGCACCGGTGGCCTGGGCCTGCATGCCCTCGTTGACCATCAGCACGCGCGGCGCCAGGGCCTGCACCTGCTGAATGATCTGCGACAGCTGGTCACCCACCTGCTGCACCTCGAACATGCCGCGGCGCACTTCCTCGGAGAACTTGTCCATGCCCATGACCCCGGCGGACACGGCGGACTGGATCTCGCGCACCATCTGCTCGATGTCATAGGTGGCGACCGCGGTCTGGTCGGCCAGGCGACGCACTTCGGTGGCCACCACGGCGAAACCGCGGCCGTATTCGCCGGCTTTTTCCGCTTCGATGGCGGCGTTGAGCGACAGCAGGTTGGTCTGGTCGGCGACCTTGACGATGGTCACCACCACCTGGTTGATGTTGCTGGCCTTCTCGTTGAGGATCGCCAGCTTGGCGTTCACCAGGTCGGCGGCGCCCATCACCTGGTGCATGGTGTCTTCCATGCGCGACAGGCCCTGCTGGCCGGAGCCGGCGAGCATGGACGCAGCGTCGGCGGCCGAGGTGACCTCGGTCATGGTGCGCACCAGGTCGCGGGAGGTGGCGGCGATTTCCCGAGAGGTGGCGCCGATCTCGGTGGTGGTGGCAGCGGTTTCGGTGGCGGTGGCCTGCTGCTGCTTGGAGGTGGCGGCGATCTCTGTCACCGAGGTGGTCACCTGCACCGACGAGCGCTGGGCCTGTGACACCAGGGCGGTGAGTTCGGTCATCATGTCGTTGAAGCCGGTCTCGACCATGCCGAACTCGTCGCGGCGCGACAGGTTCAGGCGCGAGCTGAGGTCACCGGTGCGCATGGTTTCCAGGATGGCGACGATCTTCTGCATCGGTTGCATGATGGCGCGCAGCAGCAACAGGCCGCAGATACCGGCGGCGATGATGGCCAGCACCAGGGCAATGCCCATGGTCAGCTTGGCGTCGCTGACCGCCTGGGAGCTGGCCTGGGAGGCGTGCTCGGCAGAGTCGCGGTTGCGCTCGATGAGATTGTTCAGTTGCTTGCGGCCGGCGATCCAGGCCGGCGTCACCTGGTCGTTGAGCAGGTCCTGGGCCAGGGAGAAGTGCTTCTGGTGGTAGGCGTCGAGCACCTTGGCCAGGGCCTGGTCATAGGCGACGCGCGTCTTCGAGAACTCGTCGAAACTGGCCTTGTCCTCGGCGTCGAACACGGTTTTCTGGTAGTTGCCCATCTGCTCGCTCAAGCGGTCGGCGAAGGCCTTGTACTGGTCCTCGTCGGCCGTGACGAACTCACGCTGGTAGCTCAAGCCCACCAGTTGCTGGGTGTAGACGAAGCTCTCGACCCAGGCGCTGCGGATCATCGAGCTGTAGTAGACGCCGGGGACGCTGTCGGCGCGCACGTTTTCCTGTGCGTCGTCGATGGCCTTGAGGCGCGTATAGGAGGCCACCACCATCAACAGCATGATGGCGATAATCACGGCGAAGCTCGCCAGGATCCGTTGGCGCAATGTCCAGTTCTTCACAGTCATCCCTCGAAAGTGCTACGTCTACCGGCAAATTGGCCGAGTATAGCCCACAGATAACCCTGCTGACTGTGTCGTTTTTGCCTAGGTTTCCATATCTTTTCGACATGATGGCGCGAAGCCACAGATTCCCCGTAGCAGCGGCCGTAGGCCGCGTCCGGTCTCACCGCGGTGTGCCAGGAAAGCCGCGGCGCGCTGGACGCGGCCTGCGGCCGCTGCTACGGGGCCGTTGGGGCCAGGCGCTGGTCGATGGCGGTGATGACGGGGGCGAACACGGCGGCCGGCAGGGCGGCCACGGCTTCGCGGATCTTGGCAAGGAACGCCGGGGTGGCCGTGCGCGTTGCGCGCATGACCCACTGGGCCGCCTCGTCGAGGTTGCCCTGGCGCACCAGCATCGCCGCGTAGCTGCACTGGCCGCGAAAATCCCCGGCCAGGGCCGAGCGCTGGAACCAGTCGAACGCCAGTGCGGCGTTTACCGGGATGCCCCAGCCCTCTTCGTGAAAGCGCCCCACCAGGTTCATGGCCTTGGCGTGGCCGCTGTCGGCGGCGCGCTGGTACCAGGCCAGCGCCTGCGCCATGTCGCGCGGCACGCCGCGGCCCTGGCTGAGCAGGTTGGCGTAGTTGTACTGGCCCCAGTCCAGCCCGCGCTGGGCGGCGGCGCGGTAATGCACCGCCGCCGCGGGCAGGTCCGGGGCACAGCCCCAGCCCAGTTCCAGGCAGCGGCCGACCATGTTCAGCGCCACCAGGTGCCCGCGCCCCGCCGCGATGCGAAACCAGCGCAAGGCCAGCGCCGCGTCGCGCTCGATGCCGTGGCCGTCGAGCAGCGCCTGGCCCAGGTGCGCCTGGGCCTCGGGGTTGCCGGTGGCAGCCTGGTCCAGCAGCAGGCGTGCCACCGCGGTGCGGTCCTGCACGCCCAGGCGCAGGACGGGATCGGCCAGCATCAGAAGCGGTACTCGGCGGTCAGCGTGGCGCCGCGGCCATCACCCGGAATACCGTAGCCACGGCCGTTGTATTCGGTGAAGTAACGCTTGTCGAAGATGTTGGTGACGTTCAGGCGCAGATCGATGTTCTTGTTGACCGCGTGGGTGAACGCCACGTCATGCACCACGTAGTCCGGCAGGGTGGTCTTGGTCGCCGCGCTGGTGACCGAGTCGGCGCCGGTGCCGGTGCCCTGGTAGATGTCCACGGTGTCTTCGTAGCGCACGCCATAGCTGAAGGTGTTGTCGCCCGGCAGCTTCCAGGTGTTCCATAGGCTGATGGTGTGCTTGGGCGTGTTGGCGATGCCGACCGTGCCATCTTCAGAGGTGGCGTTGGCGGCTTTCAGGGTCACGGCGTTCTGGTAGGCATAGCCGGCATAGATCGACCATTTGTCGGTGATGTTGCCCACCACGCCCAGTTCCAGGCCGCGCACGCGCTGCTCGCCGCCCACGTTCAGCGTGGCGCCGGTGTCGTCGTCGGTGTAGGTCAGGCTGCGCTTGGTTTCATACAACGCCGCGGTCAGGCTGAGGTTTTCGTTGAATACATCCCACTTGGTACCCAGCTCGATGGTCTTGCCGCGCTGGGTGCTGTCGCCGGTGCTGGCGCCGGTCTGGGCGATGGCGGTCAGGCTGCTGGGCTGGCGGGCGTTGGCGTAGCTGAGGTAGATGCTGCCCTCTTCCACCGGCTTGTAGACCAGGGCGGTGTGCACGCTGGTGACTTTTTCCGAGTCCGACGAGTTGCCACCGTCCACCCAGGCTGCGGTCTGGCTGCTGCGCGACCAGTTGCTGGTGATGCGCGAGTCGTAGTGGTCCTGGCGGCCGGCCAGGTGCAGTTGCCAGTGGTCGTTGAAGGTCAGGGTGTCGAGCACGTAGAAGGCCTTGTCGACCTGCTCGGCGCCTACTTCGGCGCTGGTGTAGGTGTCAGCCGAGTACGGGTACTTGGACCAGCTGTTGCTCTCGGCCGTGAGGTTGCTCATGGTCGCGGCATCGGCGGCGGTGAGCTTGCCGGTGTCTTCCTGCAGGGTCTGCTTGCTGTACTCGATACCGGTGACCAGGGTGTGGCCGATGCCGAAGGTGTCGAAGCGCAACGTCAGGTTGCTCTGGTCGCTCCAGGTGGCGTTGGTCTGGTCGCGCGACGGGGTGTTGAGGTAGCGACGGTACACACCCTTGTTGGCCATCACGCCCGGCGCCGGGCTGTTGGCGGCGTAGTAGGTGCCACCCGGGGTGGTGACGAAGTAGTCGTGGTCCAGGTGGAAGTAAGTCAGCTGGTTGTCGAAGGTGACGTTGTCGTTGAAGTCATGGGCGAACTTCAGGTTCAGGCGGTGCGACTCGTTGTTTTCCTTGTCCAGGTTGCGCCAGCCCCAGTAGCTGCTCCAGCTGCCCAGGCGGTGCGGGCTGCTGCCGTTGCTGCCGTCGACGGTCGGAATGCCGTAGTCGGTGTTGCCGTTGTCGTGGATGTATTCGTAGGCAATGGTGAAGCGGGTGTCGGTGCCCAGGCCCAGGGACAGCGACGGCGCAAAGCCGTTGCGCTCGCGCTGGATCCAGTCACGGCCGTTCTCGCCGCCCTTGTAGCCCACCACGTTGAGGCGGAAGGCCGCGCCCTCGCCCAGGCCGTCGATGGTGTGGTTGATGTCCAGGGTGCTGCGCTTGTAGTTGGCCGTGCCCACGCCCACGTCCAGGGTGTCGAAGTCCTTCAGCTCCGGGCTCTTGGTGACCATGTTGATGGCCCCGCCAATGGCGCCAACGCCCCAGCCCGAACTGCTGGAACCCTTGAGCACTTCCACCTGTTCGGTGTTGAACAGCTCCGAGCGGGTGTATTTCGCCGGGTCGCGCACGCCGTCGCGGTAGATGTTGCCGTCGGCGCTGAAGCCACGGATGTTGATGCTGTCGCCAACGCCGCCACCGCCCTCGCCCGAGTTGAAGGTAATGCCGGGCACGTTGCGCAGCACGTCCTTGAGGTCCTGGGCGTTCTGCTCTTCCAGCACGCGCTTGGGCACCACGCTGATGCTCTGCGGGGTGTCGCGCAGGGCCTCGGTGAACTTGCTGCCCGAGAGCTTTTCAGTCTGGTAGGGCGCCGTGTTGTCCTGGGGCGCGTCGATGACGGTCTGGTCCAGCTGCAAGGTGTTGGGCACCTGGTCGGCGGCGTAGGTCAGGCTGCTGAGGGTGGCGACGGCCATGCCCAGGGAAACGTCCAGGCGAGGTTGGAGGGTGGATTGACGGCTCATGGGGTTCTCGAAGGAGGGGCCAACGGGTTAAAGTAATTAACAACGATTCTCTTTCGCGCATTGTGCGATAACGCTTCTCAAGTTCTTGTTAAGAAGTTTTTACAATCGTTACATTTCCATGAAATCTGGACCGCCCATGCGCATTCTGGTCATCGAAGACGACCTGGTTATCCTCGAGAACATCACCCGCTACCTCAGCCGCCGCGACTACATCGTCGACTGCGCGGAGAACGGCGCCCAGGGCCTGGAGATGGCCCGCAGCGGCGACTTCGACCTGATCGTGCTCGACCTGATGCTGCCGCGCCTGGACGGCTACAGCCTGTGCCGGCGCCTGCGCGAGGAAGGTGGGCGGCGCATTCCGGTGATCATGGTCACCGCCCGCGACACCCTGGACAACCGCCTGGAAGGCTTCGAGGCCGGCGCCGACGACTACCTGGTGAAGCCCTTCGCCCTTGCCGAGCTGGCCGCGCGGGTGAACGCCGTGCTGCTGCGTGCCGCGCCCCAGCACAAGGCCGTGCTGCAGGTGGCCGACCTGTGCCTGGACACCACCACCCTGGCCCTGAGCCGGGCCGGCCAGCCGCTGAAACTGCCGCCCGCCCCGCTGCGCCTGCTGATGGCGCTGATGCAGGCCAGCCCTGCGGTGGTGGCACGGCGCAAGCTGGAAGAACTGCTATGGAGCGACTCGCCGCCCGACAGCGACAGCCTGCGCACCCACATTCATCAACTGCGCCACGTGGTCGACAAGCCCTTCGCCCTGCCCCTGCTGCGCACCGTGCACGGCATCGGCTACCGGCTGGCCGATGACTGAGCGCCGCCGCCATAGCCTGGGCCGCCGGCTGATCCTGATCTACGGGCTGGTGAGCCTGCTCACCGGCGCGCTGGTGCTGGCCCTGTCGGACCTGAGCCTGAACCGCCTGGAGGTGCGCCTGCAGGAAATCGACATGGGCATCGCCATCCAGCGCGTGCGTGAAGAAATCGCCAGCGGTGGCGCCGGCCGTCCGGGGCGCTTCTTTGTCGGCCAACCAGGCTCGGCGCAGTTTCCCGCCGACCTGCGGCAACTGTCCCCCGGCTTCTACAAGCTGATGCGCGGCCAGCGCCTGTGGCACGTGCGCGTGGTGGACGACGGCGCCCAACGCTACCTGCTAATGCGCGACTACACCGACTACGAACACGGCCTGTCGACCCTGTTGATTGTCGGCGTCACCAGCCTCGGCGGCCTGGTGCTGCTGGCCGTGCTGCTGGGGGTGATCACCACCCGGCGCCTGGTGCGGCCCATCGAGCGCCTGGCCGCGGGCATGAGCGCGCGCACCGCCCTGCCCCCTTCCAGCCGCCTGGCGCCGGACTTCCCGGCCAATGAAATCGGCACCGCCGCCCAGGCCTTCGACGACACCTACAACCACCTGGAACTGGCCCTGCAGCGCGAGCGCCTGTTCACCGCCGACGTCGGCCATGAACTGCGCACACCGATGATGGCAGCGCTGAGCGCCTGCGAGGTGCTGCGCGACGAGGAGCCGCTGAGCCCCGCTGCCGATGCCCAGTTGGCCCAGGTGGAGGCATCGATCAAGGACATGCGCCAGCGCCTGGACACCTACCTGATGCTGGCCCGTGGCGAGGCCGACTGCCTAGGGTTCGCCCACGCCAGCCTGGCCCAGGCGGTGGCTGAACAGGTGCAGCAGGCCTGCCCCCAGGCGCGGCGCCTGCATTTGGCGCTGCTGGTGGAACCCCAGGGCAGCTCGGCCACCCCGCCGGCCTATCCATTGCCGCTGCTGCGCACGGTGCTGGGCAACCTGTTGCGCAACGCCCTGCAGTACGCCGGCACCGGCAGTGAGATTCGCCTGCGGGTGGGCGACAGCTGGGTGGAGGTGCAGGACAACGGCCCCGGCGTGCCCGCCGACCAGCACGAGGCGATTTTCCTGCCCTTCACCCGGGGTGCTCAGCCCAGCGTCGACAACCTCGGCCTGGGCCTGTCACTGGTCAAGCGTATCTGCCTGAACCAGGGCTGGGCCATCAGCGTCGATTCCCCCGAGGGCGGGCCGACATGCTTTCGCCTGGACTGCGCATCGTCCCCAAAACAGAAACAATAAGTTCACCCTCTGGATAATTGTTCCTGAAACGGTTTCGCGGCCACAATGGCCGCGCCTCCCAACCTCAAGGAACGACCCACCATGCGCCCCGTACCCACCTCCCTCGCCCCGGCCCTGAGCTTCAACGGTGGCTTCGTCGACACCGTGGGCTTCCTGGCCCTGCAGGGCCTGTTCACCGCCCACGTCACCGGCAACTTCGTCACCCTGGGGGTGAGCATCGTGCACGGCACCTCGGGGGCGCTGGCGAAATTGCTGGCGTTGCCGGTGTTCGCCATGGTCGTGGGCTTCACCCACCTGGCCGCCACCGCGCTGCACCGGCGCAACCTGGCGTCGCTGCACCTGCTGATGCTGGCGCACACCCTGCTGCTGGCGCTGTTCATGGCCTGCGCGGTCTGCCTGGGGCCGTTCACCGACGGTGATTCGCTGGTGGCACTGCTCACCGGCATGGTCGGCGTGGCGGCCATGGCCATCCAGAACGCGCTGTCGCGCCAGCACCTGAAAGCCGCGCCACCGACCACGCTGATGACCGGCAACGTGACGCAACTGGCGATCGACCTGTTCTCGCTGATCGGCCTGCGCGACCGCGGCGAACGCGACGTGGTGCTGGCGCGCATGGGGCCCATTGGCCGCAACCTGCTGGGCTTCACCGTGGGCTGTATTGGCTCGGCGCTGCTCTACCTGGCCGTGGGGCTGTGGTGCCTGGTGATTCCTGTGGCCGTGGCCGCCTGGGGCTGCGTGATGGTGTACGAAGGCAAGACCGACCTGGCGTAAGCCGTCAGGCGCAGCGCAGGCAATCGCGCCCGGCGGCCTTGGCGGCGTACAGGGCCTGGTCCGCCGCGGCAATCAGGGCATCGGCGCCCGTGCGCGGGGCCATGGCCGCCGCCACGCCCAGGCTGGCCGTCACCCGCGCCCCGGCGCCCAGCACCGGGTGCGCAATGGCCAGCGCGGCCACCGCCTGGCGCAACGCCTCGCCCAAGGCCTGCGCCTGGCCGGCATCGGCGCCCACCTGCAGAATCAGCAGCTCTTCCCCGCCAAAGCGAAACACTAGGGCATCCTGCGCCTGCGCGGCCTGCTGGATAGCCTGGCTGACCTGGGCCAGGCAGGCATCGCCCTGCAGGTGGCCGTAGTTGTCGTTGTAGGCCTTGAAGTGGTCGATATCCAGCAGGATCACCGCCACGCTCACCGGCCTTGCCGCCGCCTCTTCCCACACCTGGGTCATGACTTCGCCCTGATAACGACGGTTGAACAATTGGGTCAGAGCGTCGGTGCGGGCGATGTCCAACAACTGCTCGCGCAGCAGGCGCCCACGCAAGGCAAACAGGTAGCTCAGCCGGCTGGCGCGCTCTTGGAAATACGAGGCCATCAACAGCAGCGCCACCGTGGACACGAACAGCAGCGCATTGGCCTGCCAGATTCTGAAGTCGGCAAAGTCGGCAAGGTAGGTGGTGACCAGCTGGATCGCCAGCATGCACAGCATGGCCACCGAGGCGAAGCGCATGGGCAACTGCTGGATCATGGTGCAGTAGACCATGATCAGCAGCATCCCCAGCTGGTAATGCAGCCGGTACGGGCTGTGGCTGTAGATCATCGCCACCAGCGGTATCAGTGACGACACCACGGTGCCCGCCGCCGCGGCCGTTTCCACGGCCCACCGGCGGGTGAGGCGCTGCCCCAGCACCAGCAAGGCGATGAACAGCGGCGTGACCAGCAGCAGGCGGCCGGCGGCCACGTAGGCGAACATGTCCCGCAGGGTCAGCCAGTCGCTGAGCAGGAACAGGTTGTACACCACCGCGCCGCCGATGCCCACGGCGGTGATGAACTGCAGGCGCTGCCTGACGGTGTCGGCCTGGTAGCGACGCTCCAGCCCATCGCTGAACCGCAGGATGCGCACCCCGGAGGCAATCGTGCGCTCGACTTCGGCCAGGGTTTGCGCGTCGTGTGCTGGGTGGGGAACAGACATTGGGCACCGGGTACGAGTTGAGTCCGACTACCATAGACCAACAGGCAGCCGTTCGAAAAAAAAGATATACACTCGCCCCATCAGCTTTATAGATCCCGTAGCAGCTGCCGCCAGGCTGCGTCCCGTGCGCCAGACGCCGCCTGCGGCAGCTGCTACGGACTTTGCGAGTGCCCTGTCCATGATGACCCTGCGCCAGATCCGCCATTTCATTGCCGTGGCCGAGACCGGTTCGATCTCGGCCGCCGCCCAGGCGGTGTTCATTTCCCAGTCGACGCTTACCCTGGCCATCCAGCAGCTGGAGCAGGAGATCGGCGTCAGCCTGTTCAACCGCCACGCCAAGGGCATGACCCTGACCCACCAGGGCCATCAGTTCCTGCGCCAGGCGCACCTGATCCTGGCCACCGTCGACAACGCCAAGCGCAGCCTGCAGCAGAGCACCGACCAGGTAGCCGGGCAGTTGATCATCGGCGTGACCAGCCTGGTGGCCGGCTATTACCTGGCCGACCTGCTGACCCGCTTCCAGCGCGCCTACCCCAACGTGGAGCTTCGCGTCATGGAAGACGAGCGCCCGTACATCGAGCACCTGCTGGTGAGCGGCGAGATCGACGTGGGGGTGCTGATCGTCTCCAACCTGGAAGACCGTCACGCCCTGCAGACCGAAGTGCTGACCCACTCGCCCCACCGCCTGTGGCTGCCGGCCCAGCACCCGCTGCTGGACCACGACAGCATCACCCTGGCCGACGTGGCCCGCGAGCCGCTGATCCAGCTCAACGTCGACGAGATGGACCGCAACGCCCAACGCCTGTGGACCCACGCCAGCCTGACGCCGCGCATCAGCCTGCGCACCGCCTCCACCGAGGCCGTGCGTAGCCTGGTGGCGGCGGGCCTGGGGGTGTCGATCCAGCCGGACATGACCTACCGGCCCTGGTCGCTGGAAGGCGACATCATCGAGGCACGGCCGCTGGCCGACCTGACCCAGACCCTGGACGTGGGCCTGGCCTGGCGCCGTGGCACCGCGCGGCCGGCGCTGGTGGACCCGTTCCTGACCGTGGCCCGCGAACAACCCAACGCTGGGCGCAGGCTATCGATTTAATCGAATGCTGCATTCAGTATTTAGAATTTGTAGCCCACTCGCCCGCGCACTAGTCTCTAACCACCGAGACAATCCGTGCCCGGGCTGCCTGTATCAAGGAGCCTGCCCGTGAGCCCAAAAGAAAAGAGACCTCGCAAGATGGCCGGCACTTCCCCCCCTACCCTGTGCACCGCACTGCTGATCGACGGCGAGCTCGTCGCGGGGCAAGGCCTGGTGGAACCGATCATCAACCCGGCCACCGCCGAGGTGCTCACCCACATCGCCGAGGCCAGCAGCGAGCAGGTGGAGCACGCCATCATGGCCGCCCACCGTGCCTTCGCCGGCTGGTCGCGCACCACCCCGCAGCAACGCGCCAGCCTGCTGCTGCAGATCGCCGACGCCGTGGCCCGCCAGGCCGACAGCCTGGCGCAGCTGGAAGCGCTGAACTGCGGCAAGCCGCTACACCTGGCGCGCCAGGACGACCTGGCGGCCACCGTCGATGTGTTCCGCTTCTTCGCCGGCGCCGTGCGCTGCCAGACCGGCCAGCTGGCCGGTGAATACGTGCCCGGCTACACCAGCATGGTGCGCCGCGACCCGATTGGCGTGGTGGCGTCCATCGCGCCATGGAACTACCCGATCATGATGGCCGCGTGGAAGATCGCCCCGGCGCTGGCAGCGGGCAACACCCTGGTGTTCAAGCCGTCCGAGCACACGCCGCTGTCGATCCTGGCACTGGCCCCGGCGCTGGCGCAGATCCTCCCGCGCGGGGTGCTGAACATCGTCTGTGGCGGCGGCGAGGGCGTGGGCGGCCACCTGGTCAGCCACGCCAAGGTGCGCATGGTGTCGCTGACCGGCGACATCGTCACCGGCCAGAAAATTCTCCAGGCCGCCTCGAAAACCCTCAAGCGCACCCACCTGGAACTGGGCGGCAAGGCGCCGGTGATCGTCTGCAACGACGCCGACCTGCGCGCCGTGGTCGACGGCGTGCGCAACTACGGCTACTACAACGCCGGCCAGGACTGCACGGCGGCCTGCCGGGTGTACGCCCAGGCGGGCATCCACGACCAGCTGGTGAGCGAACTGGGCGCCGCGGTGGGCAAGCTGCGCTTCGCCGGCAAGCGCGATGCCGACAACGAGCTGGGGCCACTGATCAGCTCGCGCCAGCGCGACCGCGTGGCCAGCTTCGTCGAACGCGCGCTGAGCCAGCCACACATCGAACGCATCACCGGCGCCGCCGTGCATTCGGGCCCCGGCTTCTTCTACCAGCCGACGCTGCTGGCCGGCTGCCGCCAGAATGACGAGATCGTCCAGCGCGAGGTGTTCGGCCCGGTGGTCACCGTCACCCGCTTCGACGAGCTGAGCCAGGCCGTGGACTGGGCCAACGAATCGGAATACGGCCTGGCCTCGTCGGTATGGACCCAGAACCTCGACAAGGCCATGCAGGTGGCCGCGCGCCTGCAGTATGGCTGCACCTGGATCAACAGCCATTTCATGCTGGCCAGCGAAATGCCCCATGGCGGCCTCAAGCGCTCGGGCTACGGCAAGGACCTGTCCAGTGACTCGCTGCAGGACTACAGCGTGGTGCGCCACATCATGGCGCGCCACGGGGAGCACCTCTGACCCGCCAGGCGTTATCACCACTACTCTAATAATCAGCCTCGACGAAGGCCCGCTGCACCGTTCGAACACTGCCCCGACCATAATTTAAAGAAGAGGGATACCATGCACGCGCACAAGACCGCACTGCTCAGCGCCTTGACCACCGCCCTGCTGGCCAGCGCCAGCCTGCAGGCCGCCGAACCGCTCAAGGCGGTGGGTGCCGGTGAAGGGCAACTGGATATCGTTGCCTGGCCGGGCTACATCGAACGGGGCGAGAGCGACAAGAACTACGACTGGGTGACCGGCTTCGAGAAGGAGACCGGCTGCAAGGTCAACGTCAAGACCGCCGCCACCTCGGACGAGATGGTCAGCCTGATGGCCAAGGGCGGCTACGACCTGGTCACCGCCTCGGGCGACGCCTCGTTGCGGCTGATTGCCGGCAAGCGCGTGCAGCCGATCAACACCGCGCTGATCCCCAACTGGAAGAACATCGACCCGCGCCTGAAGGACGGCCCCTGGTACGTGGTCAACAAGCAGACCTACGGCACCCCGTACCAGTGGGGGCCCAACGTGCTGCTGTACAACACCAACGTGTTCAAGACCCCGCCCACCAGCTGGGGCGTGGTGTTCAACGCCCAGGACCTGCCGGACGGCAAGCCCAACAAGGGCCGCGTGCAGGCCTACGACGGCCCGATCTACATCGCCGACGCGGCGCTGTACCTCAAGAGCGCCAAGCCCGAGCTGGGCATCCAGAACCCCTACGAGTTGAACGAAACCCAGTACAAGGCCGTGCTCGACCTGCTGCGCGCCCAGCACGCGCTGGTGCACCGCTATTGGCATGACGCCACGGTGCAGATGAGCGACGTGAAGAACGAAGGCGTGGTGGCCTCCAGCTCCTGGGGCTACATGGTCAACGGCCTGAAGGCCGACAACCAGCCCGTGGCCTCGACCATTCCGCAGGAAGGCGCCACCGGCTGGGCCGACACCACCATGCTGCACGCCGAGGCCGCGCACCCCAACTGCGCCTACAAGTGGATGGACTGGTCGCTGCAACCCAAGGTGCAGGGCGACGTGGCGGCCTGGTTCGGCTCGCTGCCGGCGGTACCGGCGGCGTGCACCAGCAGCGAACTGCTGGGGGCCGAGGGCTGCAAGACCAATGGCGTCGACCAGTTCGACAAGATCGCCTTCTGGAAAACCCCGCAGGCCGAGGGCGGCAAGTTCGTGCCGTATAGCCGCTGGACCCAGGATTACATCGCGATCATGGGCGGCCGTTAATCACGCGCCGTTCCTGACGCGGCCTTCGGCCGCTGCTACAGGGGACGCGCTTGTAGCAGCGGCCGGAGGCCGCGTCCCTTACGTATTTCGGAGTAGCGCATCATGACGCTTGCAGTCCAGTTCACCCAGGTTTCCCGCGTGTTCGGCGAAGTGAAGGCCGTCGACCGGGTATCCATCGATATCCAGGACGGCGAGTTCTTTTCCATGCTCGGCCCCTCCGGCTCGGGCAAGACCACCTGCCTGCGCCTGATCGCAGGCTTCGAGCAGCCCAGCAGCGGTTCGATTCGCATTCATGGCGCCGAGGCCGCCGGCCTGCCACCCTACCAGCGTGACGTCAACACCGTGTTCCAGGACTACGCCCTGTTCCCGCACATGAACGTGCTGGACAACGTGGCGTACGGCCTCAAGGTCAAGGGCGTGGGCAAGCAGGAGCGCCAGCAGCGCGCCGAGGAGGCCCTGGCGATGGTGGCCCTGGGCGGCTACGGCCAGCGCAAGCCGGTGCAGCTGTCGGGCGGCCAGCGCCAGCGCGTGGCCCTGGCCCGCGCGCTGGTCAACCGCCCACGGGTGCTGCTGCTGGACGAACCCTTGGGTGCCCTCGACCTGAAGCTGCGCGAGCAGATGCAGGGCGAGCTGAAGAAGCTGCAGCGCCAGCTGGGCATCACCTTCATCTTCGTCACCCACGACCAGACCGAAGCGCTGTCCATGTCCGACCGCGTGGCGGTGTTCAACAAAGGCCGCATCGAGCAGGTGGACAGCCCGCGCAACCTGTACATGAAGCCCGCCACCCCCTTCGTCGCCGAGTTCGTCGGCACCTCCAACGTGTTGCGCGGCGAGGCGGCGCGCCTGGTGTGCGGCAGCGACCTGCCCTTCTCCATCCGCCCGGAGCACATCCGCTTCGGCGAGGCCTCCACCAGCCATGAAGTGCAGGTGGACGGCGTACTGCACGACATCCAGTACCAGGGCAGCTCCACCCGTTACGAGCTGAAGCTTGAAAGCGGCCAGGTGATCGCCATCAGCCAGGCCAACAACCAATGGCAGGAGCCGAGCATCGTGCTGCAGCCCGGCCAGCGCCTGAGCGCGCGTTGGGCACGCGAGGCGATGACCGCGCTGCGCGACAGCGAGGGCCTGTGACATGAGCCTGGCCCTGGAAAAACCGGCGCCGCTGGCGGACTACTCGCCCCTGCGGCGGCTGTGGAACCTGCTGTACCGCAAGCCCAACCTGTACCTGTCGTTGCTGCTGGTACCGCCGCTGCTGTGGTTCGGCGCCATCTACCTGGGCTCGCTGCTGAACCTGTTGTGGCAAGGGTTCTACACCTTCGACGACTTCAGCATGACGGTCACCCCGGAGCTGACCCTGGCCAACTTCGCTGCGCTGTTCAACCCGGCGAACTTCGACATCATCCAGCGCACCCTGGTAATGGCCGTGGCGGTGTCGCTGGCCAGCGCCCTGGTGGCCTTCCCCATCGCCTATTACATGGCGCGCTACACCACGGGCAAGACCAAGGCGTTTTTCTACATCGCGGTGATGATGCCCATGTGGGCCAGCTACATCGTCAAGGCCTACGCCTGGACCCTGCTGCTGGCCAAGGGCGGCGTGGCCCAGTGGTTCGTCCAGCACCTGGGGCTGGAGCCGCTGCTGCAGGCGGTGCTGGGCATTCCTGGCATTGGCGGCAGCACCCTGTCCACCTCGCACCTGGGGCGTTTCCTGGTGTTCGTGTACATCTGGCTGCCGTTCATGATCCTGCCCATCCAGGCCTCGCTGGAACGCCTGCCGCCGTCGCTGCTGCAAGCCTCGGCCGACCTGGGCGCCAAGCCACGGCAGACCTTTCTGCAGGTGATTCTGCCGCTGTCGGTGCCGGGCATCGCCGCCGGTTCCATCTTCACCTTCTCGCTGACCCTGGGCGACTTCATCGTGCCGCAGTTGGTCGGGCCGCCCGGCTACTTCATCGGCAGCATGGTCTACGCCCAGCAGGGCGCCATCGGCAACATGCCCATGGCCGCAGCGTTCACCCTGGTGCCCATCGTGCTGATCGCGGTGTACCTGTCCATCGTCAAACGCCTGGGGGCCTTCGATGCGCTCTGAACAACCCTCCATCGGGCTACGCCTGGCTGCCTGGGGCGGGCTGGTGTTCCTGCACTTCCCGATCCTGATCATCTTCCTGTACGCCTTCAACACCGAAGACGCCGCCTTCAGCTTTCCGCCCCAGGGCTTCACCCTGAAGTGGTTCAGCGTGGCCTTCGCCCGCACCGACGTGGTGGAGTCGATCAAGCTGTCGCTGCAGGTGGCCTGCGTGGCCACGCTGATTGCCATCGTGCTCGGCACCCTGGCCTCCGCGGCGCTGTACCGGCGCAACTTCTTCGGCAAGGAAGGCATCTCGCTGATGCTGATACTGCCCATCGCCCTGCCCGGCATCATCACCGGTATCGCCCTGCTGTCGGCGTTCAAGAGCCTGGGCATCGAGCCGGGGCTGATGACCATCGTCGTCGGCCACGCCACCTTCTGCGTGGTGATCGTCTACAACAACGTCATCGCCCGCCTGCGGCGCACCTCCCACAGCCTGATCGAGGCGTCCATGGACCTGGGCGCGGACGGCTGGCAGACCTTCCGCTACATCATCCTGCCCAACCTGGGCTCGGCGCTGCTGGCCGGCGGCATGCTGGCGTTCGCGCTGTCGTTCGACGAAATCATCGTCACCACCTTCACCGCCGGCCACGAGCGCACGCTGCCAATCTGGTTGCTCAACCAGCTCAGCCGCCCGCGCGACGTGCCGGTGACCAACGTGGTCGCCATGCTGGTGATGCTGGTGACCATGCTGCCGATCCTGGGCGCCTACTACCTGACACGCGGCGGCGAAAGCGTGGCCGGCAGTGGCGGCAAATAACACCTTCAAGGGGACAACAACCATGCAAACCCAACTGCTGATCAACGGCCATTTCGTCGCGGGCGAAGGCCCGCTGCAAGCGGTGTTCAACCCGGCCCTGGGCCGCGTGCTGGTGGAAATCCACGAGGCCAGCGAAGCCCAGGTCGACGCCGCCGTGCGCGCTGCCGACGCCGCGTTCGACAGCTGGTCGCAGACCACGCCCAAGGACCGCGCCCTGCTGCTGTTGAAACTGGCCGACGCCATCGAGGCCCACGGCGAAGAGCTGGCCAAGCTGGAATCGGACAACTGCGGCAAGCCCTACAGCGCCGCGCTGAATGACGAGATCCCGGCCATCGCCGACGTGTTCCGCTTCTTCGCCGGCGCCACCCGCTGCATGAGCGGCTCGGCGGCGGGTGAGTACCTGCCGGGCCACACCTCGATGATCCGCCGCGACCCGGTGGGCGTCATCGCCTCCATCGCGCCATGGAACTACCCGCTGATGATGGTCGCCTGGAAGATCGCCCCGGCCCTGGCCGCCGGCAACACCGTGGTGCTGAAACCTTCGGAGCAGACGCCGCTGACCGCCCTGCGCCTGGCGCAGCTGGCCAACGACATCTTCCCCGCCGGCGTGCTCAACCTGGTGTTCGGCCGCGGCCCCAGCGTGGGCAGCCCGCTGGTCAACCACCCCAAGGTGCGCATGGTCTCGCTGACCGGCTCCATCGCCACCGGCGCGCACATCATCGCCGACACCGCCGACAGCGTGAAACGCATGCACATGGAACTGGGCGGCAAGGCGCCAGTGATCATCTTCGACGACGCCGACATCGACGCCGCCGTGGAAGGCATCCGCACCTTCGGCTTCTACAACGCCGGCCAGGACTGCACGGCCGCCTGCCGCATCTACGCGCAAGCGGGCATCTACGAACAGTTCGTGGAGAAACTGGGCGCCGCAGTCAGCAGCATCAAATATGGCCTGCAGGACGATCCCGACACCGAGCTGGGCCCACTGATCACCGCCCAGCACCGCGACCGCGTGGCCGGCTTCGTGGAGCGCGCCCTGGCGCAGCCGCACATTCGCCTGGTCACCGGTGGCAAGGCGGTGGATGGCAACGGCTTCTTCTTCCAGCCCACGGTGCTGGCCGACGCCCAGCAGGACGACGAGATCGTGCGGCGCGAGGTGTTCGGCCCGGTGGTGTCGGTGACTCGTTTCGACGACGAAGCCCAGGTGCTGGGCTGGGCCAACGATTCCGACTACGGCCTGGCCTCGTCGGTGTGGACCCAGGACGTCGGCCGCGCCCACCGCCTGAGTGCGCGCCTGCAATACGGCTGCACCTGGGTGAACACCCACTTCATGCTGGTGAGCGAGATGCCCCATGGCGGGCAGAAGCTGTCGGGGTATGGCAAGGACATGTCCATGTATGGCCTCGAGGATTACACCACCGTGCGCCACGTCATGTTCAAACACTAAGCAACCCTGTAGCAGCGGGCGCCCCGGCCCCGCCCGGCCCCCCCCCGGGGTTAAACAGACGCCCGCCGGGGGGGCGCAACCCCCACCCACCCGTGGCGCGGCGCCCGCCGGCCCGCGTCCGGCGCCACCACGGTGATAACCCTGACGCGGCCTGGCGGCCGCTGCTACACAAGCGCGACGCGTGACTACAACAACGACCTGGGGTGTGCCTTTGGGCACCACCCCCGGGCACCTGCAACCTGAATCTGCCGATTCCTTCGGAGCACACACATGAGCGTCACCCCTGACATGGCAGCCGTCGACCACGATGCCGAGCAGCTCAGGCAACTGGGCTACACCTCCAACTTCAACCGCAGCATGAGCCTGTGGGAAAACTTCGCCCTGGGCTTCACCTACCTGTCGCCCGTGGTGGGCGTGTACACCCTGTTCGGCCTGTGCCTGGCCGCCGGCGGCCCGCCGATGTTCTGGGCCTACCTGCTGGTGGGCCTGGGGCAGATGCTGGTGTGCCTGATCTTCGGCGAAGTGGTGTCGCAGTTCCCGATTTCCGGCGGCGTCTACCCCTGGGCGCGCCGGCTGGTGGGCAAGCGCTGGGCGTGGATGGTGGGCTGGATCTACTCCATCGCCCTGTGCGTGACCATCGCCGCCGTGGCGGTGGGCGCTGGCCCCTACCTGGCGGTGATGCTGGGCTTCGAGCCGAGCAACAACACCAACATCGTCATCGCCCTGGTGCTGACCCTGTTCGCCACCCTGGTCAACCTCAGCGGCACCAAGATGCTCGCACGCATCGCCATGTTCGGTTTCCTCTGCGAGCTGGTGGGCGCGCTGATCGTCGGCATCTACCTGCTGATCTTCGAGCGCCACCAGCCGTTCAGCGTGCTGTGGAACACCTTCGACATCAGCGTCGACGGCTCCTACCTGCCGGCCTTCCTCACCGCCTCGCTGGCGGGGATGTTCCTCTACTACGGTTTCGAAGCCTGTGGCGACGTGGCCGAGGAAACCCCCAACCCCAGCAAGCGCATCCCGGTGGCCATGCGCATGACCATCTACATTGGCGGCATCTCGGCGATGTTCGCCTGCCTGGCGCTGATCCTCGCCGTGCCGGACATGCAGGCGGTGATCAACGGCACCGACAAGGACCCGGTCACCACCGTGCTCAACAACGCCTTCGGCAGCGTCGGCTCGCGGGTGATCATGGCGGTGGTGATGGTCTCGTTCATCTCCTGCGTGATCAGCCTGCAGGCCGCCGCCAGCCGCCTGCTGTACTCCTACGCCCGCGATGAGATGGTGATCGGCAGCGGCCTGCTCAAGCGCCTGTCGGCCACCACCCAGGTGCCGGTCAACGCGCTGTTCGTGGCCGGCGTGCTGCCGGCGCTGATCATCATCCTCGGCTTCTTCCTGCAGGATGCCGTGGCCACCATCGTCAGCTTCGCCGCCATCGGCATCTACCTGGCCTTCCAGATGATCGTGCTGGCTGCACTCTATGCGCGCCTGCGCGGCTGGAAACCCAGTGGCCAGTTCAACCTGGGCCGCTGGGGCCTGCTGGTGAACGTCGGCGCGCTGGTGTACGGCATTGGCGCCATCATCAACATGGCCTGGCCACGCACGCCGGATGCGGCCTGGTACGTGAACTACGCCATGGTGGTGACCACCGTGGTGGTGATCGGCCTGGGCCTGCTGTACATGTGGCTGGCCAAGCCCTACGACCGCGGCAACGCGCCGGCGGGCGATGCCTGGAAAATCGGCCGCTGAAGCCTTGCGGCCTCAGCTCAACTCACGGGCCAGCAGGCGAAAGCAGCGGGACTCATCGTAGTAGTTGGCCAACTCGCCGCGCCACTCGTGAATCACCTGCTGCAGCGCCTGCGCCACCCGCGGGCGCTGCACCGGGCGCTGGTAGGCCCGGTCGGCGTACGGCAACAGGCGGCTGAGCTGCAGCTTGCGCCAGTCGCTGCCATCGAAAATGCTCGCGCTGAAATACCCCGGCTGCCCCTGCCGGGCCGGCTTGCCCGCATCCTGCGCGGGCGCGCTGACGTCACACCAATACAAGTAAATATCCCCACAGCCCCCGAAATGGTGATCGAACACCACGTGGCCGGTCACGGTAATTCGCGTTGGTCTTACCCTGGGCATCAAGCGCTTCCTCGCTGGTCTGGGTGAGTCGAGGGGGGATTATTGCGGGTGTGGCTGGGGGGATAACGAGGAAGGATCTGGCGTTTTTGTAGGATTTTTCTGAAGCACCGTTTTTGGCCTACCGCTCGCCGCCGAAATCCTTGAAAATGCTCCATCGCGTATATACTTCGCGTATATCCATCCGTGAGGCACACCAAATATGACTTTCGCTCGCGTCTTCCAATCCGGTAACAGCCAAGCCGTGCGCCTGCCCAAGGAATTTCGCCTTGAAGTCGACCGCGTCGAAATATTCCGCCGGGGCGATGAAATCATTTTGCGTGAACACCCACTCAACGCCTCGGCCATCTTCGACGCACTGGCCCGGCTGCCAGAGGACTTCATGGGAGAAGGTCGCGGGGATGAACCTCCACAGGAACGTGAGGACTTCTGATGACGGTGCGTTACCTGCTCGACACCAATATCTGTATCTACATTGCCAAGCACAACCCTGCCACTGTTCGCGAACGCTTCGAACGTCACCATGCCTCGGAATTGGCAATGTCTGCGATCACACTCGGGGAGCTCAGATACGGTGCGGAAAAAAGCCAGGCGAAGGAGCGCGCCCTTGGCGTGATCCAGCAACTGGCGACACTCATCCAGGTGATCTCCATTGATAAAAGCACCGGCGTCCACTACGGCCAGATCCGCGCAGTACTGCAGGCCAGCGGCCAAATAATTGGCAATAATGACCTTTGGCTAGCCGCCCACGCGCGCAGCAACGATTGGGTCCTGGTCACCAATAATGTCAGGGAGTTCAACCGGGTGCCTGGCCTGCAGGTGGAAAACTGGGTTGAAGGCCCTGCGTGAGATATCTCGCTCCGCAGGACTTTTTTTCCCTCTCCTTGCGAACCCCACGCCCACTTTGTTATCTGTTATGAGTTGATTGCGTTTGGCCGAGGGCATGTCCAGACCTTTATCTCGATCCAGCCCGGCAGCCAGGAGGCGGCCCGGATTATTTGCAGACAGGTTTATTTATGCACCGTAGGCACCTTCTCAAGGCCTCGATGGCGCTCGCCGCCTACACCGGGCTGTCCGGCACCGGCCTGTTGGCCGCGCAGGCGATGGCGGCCACCGCCGACGGCGATGCCGAGCCGTTCAGTTTCGATCTGCTGCAGGCCCAGGCCCGGCAGCTGGCCACCCAGGGCTACACCGACCGCAAGCAGGTGCTGCCGCCGACCCTGGCGAACATGACACCCCTGCAGTTCAACGCCATCCAGTACGACCCCAAGCATTCGCTGTGGTACGACAACAAGGGCCAGTTGGACGTGCAATTCTTCCACGTGGGCATGGGCTTCAAGCTGCCCGTGCGCATGTACAGCGTCGACGCCGGCAAGCAGCAGGCGCGCGAGGTGCACTTCCACCCGCCGCTGTTCCGCTACGACAACACCGGCGTGGACACCAAGCAGCTCAAGGGCGACCTGGGCTTTGCCGGGTTCCGCCTGTTCAAGGCCCCGGAGCTGGACAAGCACGATATCCTGTCCTTCCTGGGCGCCAGCTACTTCCGCGCGGTGGACTCCACCGGCCAGTACGGCCTGTCGGCGCGCGGCCTGGCCATCGACACCTACGCGAAGAAGCGCGAGGAATTCCCCGACTTCACCAAGTTCTGGTTTGAAACCCCGGACAAGGAAAGCACCCGCTTCACCGTCTACGCCCTGCTGGAGTCGCCCAGCGCCACCGGTGCCTACAAGTTCGACATCGACTGCCAGGCCCAGCAGGTGGTGATGGCCATCGACGCTCACGTGTTCGCCCGCACCGACATCGAACAGCTGGGCATCTCGGCCATGACCAGCATGTTCAGCTGCGGCACCCAGGAACGGCGCATGTGCGACACCATCCACCCGCAAATCCATGACTCCGACCGCCTGGCCATGTGGCGCGGCAACGGCGAGTGGATCTGCCGCCCGCTGAACAACCCGGCCACCCTGCAGTTCAACGCCTTCGCCGACAACAACCCCAAGGGTTTCGGCCTGGTGCAGACTGACCACGCGTTCAGCAGCTACGAAGACACCGTCGACGGCTACGACAAGCGCCCGAGCCTGTGGGTGGAACCGACCACCAACTGGGGCGAGGGCTCGGTCAGCCTGATGGAGATCCCGACCACGGGCGAAACCCTGGACAACATCGTCGCCTTCTGGACGCCCAAGCAGCCGGTCAAGGCCGGTGACGCCCTGAACTTCGGCTACAAGCTGTACTGGAGCGCCCTGCCGCCCGTGGGCACGCCGCTGGCGCGGGTGCATGCCACCCGTTCGGGCATGGGTGGCTTCACCGAGGGCTGGGCCCCCGGCGAGCACTACCCGGAAGTATGGGCGCGGCGTTTTGCCGTGGACTTCAAGGGCGGCGGCCTTGAGCGGCTGCCCGAAGGCACCGGCATCGAGCCGGTGGTGACGGTGTCCAGCGGCAAGGTGCAGGACTTCAACATCCTGGTGCTGCCGGACAAGGGTTACCGCGTGACGTTCGACTGGTACCCCACCAGCGACAGCGTCGCGCCGGTGGAGATGCGCCTGTTCATCCGCACCCAGGACCGTACGCTGAGCGAGACGTGGTTGTACCAGTACTTCCCGCCGGCGCCGGAGAAACGCAAGTACACGTGACGCGGCGCCTGGGACGCGGCCTCCGGCCGCTGCTACAGGCGTAGGTGGGAGCAATGTAGCAGCGGCCGCAGGCCGCGTCCCGGGGCCACTCAATCACGCAGGTCGGACTCATGTATCGGCTGGTCGCGATGGGTCGCGCGCTGGTACTGCGCCGGCCACGTCGCCTGGCGGCCGCCCAGGTCGTCGTCGGCGTGCAGCGGCCAGTACGGGTCGCGCAGCAGTTCGCGCGCCAGCAGGATAATGTCCGCCTGGCAGGTGCGCAGAATGTGCTCGGCCTGGGCCGGCTCGGTAATCATGCCCACGGTGCCGGTGGCAATGCCCGACTCCTTGCGCACCCGCTCGGCAAACCGCGTCTGGTAACCCGGCCCGGTAGGAATCTCGGCGTTCGCCGCAGTGCCGCCTGACGACACGTCGATCAAGTCCGCGCCCAAGGCCTTCAGGCGCTTGGCCAACTCCACGGTTTCATCAGGGTTCCAGCCATCCTCCACCCAGTCGGTGGCCGACACCCGCACGAACACCGGCAGCTCTTGCGGCCACACGGTGCGAATTGCCTCGGTCACCTGCAGGGTCAGGCGGATACGGTTCTCGAACGAGCCGCCGTAGCTGTCCTGGCGCTGGTTGCTGATGGGCGACAGGAACTGGTGCAGCAGGTAGCCATGGGCCGCGTGCACCTCCACCACCTTGAAATTGGCTTTCAAGGCACGCCGGGCCGCCTCCACGAACGCCAGGATGACTTCCTGGATCTGCGCTTCATCCAGCGCCGTGGGCGCGGTGTGGCGGGGGTCGAAGGCGATTTTCGACGGCCCCACCGGCACCCAGCCACCCTCGTTCACCGGAATGCTGCCGGCCTTGCCCAGCCACGGCCGCCAGGTACTGGCCTTGCGCCCGGCGTGGGCCAGCTGGATGCCCGGCACGGCGCCCTGGGCGGTGATGAAACGGGTGATGCGCTGCAGCGGTTCGATCTGTTCGTCGTTCCACAGGCCCAGGTCTTCGGGGGTGATGCGGCCGTCGGCGGTGACTGCCGTGGCTTCGGTGAACACCAGGCCGGCGCCCCCCACGGCGCGGCTGCCCAGGTGCACCAGGTGCCAGTCGTTGGCCAGGCCGTCGACGCTGGAGTACTGGCACATGGGCGACACGGCGATGCGGTTGGGCAGGGTCAGTTGACGCAGGGTATAGGGTTCGAGCAGCAGGCTCATGGGGCACCTCTCAAGGCATGTGATCGGGCGCAGACAATGTCTAGAGCCTAGTCGACAACGCCGCCTTGAGCAGGGTTCAGCCGTTTCTCAGCGTGGTTCCATGTGGGCGATCAGCAATTGCACGGTTTCCTGGCCGCGGAATTCGTTGACGTCGAGCTTGTAGGCCAGCTCCACCCAGCGCACGGTGGGGTTGGGCCACACCTCGCGGTCGATGCCAAAGGCGATGCCGTCCAGGCGCACCGAGCCGCACTCGCTCTTGAGCACCACTTTCAGGTGGCGCTCGCCGACGACCCGCTGCTCGGCCAGCTGGAACACACCGTGGAACAGCGGCTCGGGGAAGTGCTGCCCCCAGGGCCCGGCGTTGCGCAGGGCGCGGGCCAGCTCTAGGTGAAACTCTTCCACGGCCAGGCTACCGTCGGTGAGCAGGCGCCCGGTGAGGTCGTCTTCCTGCAACTGCCGACGCACTTCCTCGTCGAAGGCCGCGGCGAACGCCGGGAAGTTGGCCTCGGGCAGCGACAGGCCGGCCGCCATGGCATGGCCGCCGAACTTGCTGATCAGCTGCGGGTGGCGCGCGGCCACGGCGTCCAGGGCGTCACGGATGTGGAACCCCGGCACCGAACGGGCCGAGCCCTTGAGCATGCCCTCGCCGGCGTCGGCAAAGGCGATGGTGGGCCGGTGGTAGCGCTCTTTCAGGCGCGAGGCGAGGATACCGATCACGCCCTGGTGCCAGTCGGCGTCGAACAGGCACAGGCCGAACGGCATGGACTCCACGGGCAGGTCCTTGAGCTGGGCCAACGCTTCGCGCTGCATGCCCTGCTCGATGGATTTGCGGTCCTGGTTCAGCTCGTCCAGCTGCGCCGCCATGGCCTGGGCCAGGGCGGTGTCGTCGCTGAGCAGGCACTCGATGCCCAGGCTCATGTCGTCCAGGCGGCCGGCGGCGTTCAGGCGCGGGCCGAGGATGAACCCCAGGTCGGTGGAGGTGATGCGCCGATGATCGCGCTTGGCCACTTCCAGGATCGCCTTCAGCCCCGGCCGCGCACGGCCGGCGCGAATGCGCTCCAGGCCCTGGTGCACCAGGATGCGGTTGTTGGCGTCCAGCGGCACCACGTCGGCGACGCTGCCCAGGGCCACCAAGTCCAGCAGCTCGCCGATGTTGGGCTGTGGGCGGTTGTCGTAATGGCCCAGGCTGCGCAGGCGCGCGCGCAAGGCCATCAGCACGTAGAAAATCACCCCGACGCCTGCCAGCGACTTGCTGGGGAATTCGCAGCCTGGCTGGTTGGGGTTGACGATGGCATCGGCGGCCGGCAGCTCGTGGCCAGGCAAGTGGTGGTCGGTGACCAGCACTTTCAGGCCGGCAGCCTTGGCGGCGGCCACGCCCTCGACGCTGGAAATGCCGTTGTCCACGGTCACCAGCAGGTCGGGTTGCCGTTGCAAGGCCACCGCGACGATTTCCGGGGTCAGGCCATAGCCGTATTCAAATCGGTTGGGCACCAGGTAATCGACATGGGCCGCGCCCAGCAGGCGCAGGCCCAGCACGCCGACGCTGCTGGCGGTGGCGCCGTCGGCGTCGAAGTCACCGACGATGAGGATGCGCTGGCGGGTGGCCAACGCGCCCACCAGCAGGTCCACCGCCGCGTCGATGCCCTTGAGCTGCTGGAACGGAATCAACCGCGCCAGGCTCTTGTCCAGTTCAGCCGCCGACAGCACGCCCCGCGCCGCGTACAGGCGGGTCAGCAGGGGCGGCAGGTCGCCGAGGAAGGGCAGGATGGCAGGCAGTTGACGCGGTTCGATACGCATGGGGCTTCTTATCTGTGAGGCAAGGTCAGGAAAAGGACGTGGCGGCTTAGCCGCGTTCGCCCATCAACCACTCCAGTTGCACTTCGTGCTGGCCGCGGTCGTCGGTAACGAAGATGGTGCCTTCGCTGATCATCACGTCCCACTTGATGGCGCGGGGCATGTCCTTGGCCAGGGTTTCCAGCACTTCCTGGGGCACGGCGGCGATGTTGACGTTCTTCAGGTTCTTCACCGCGTCCACCACCTTGGTCTGCCACACGCGCAGGCTGCCGTAGGCCAGCAGGCTGGTGCGCTCGGTGCGGCGCGAGCACCAGGTGAGGCGGTCGGCGTCGGGCTGGCCCACTTCGATCCAGTGCACCACGCGGTCGTCCAGGCTCTTTTCCCACAGGGCCGCTTCGTCCACGTCCGACAGGCCACGGCCGAAGGACAGCTGCTCGTTGTACCAGAAGGCGTAGGCCAGCAGGCGCACGGCCATGCGTTCTTCGGTTTCCGAAGGGTGACGGGCGATGGTCTGCTTGACGCTTTCGTAGACCCCACGGTCAAGGTCGGTCAGATTGAGTTCGAATTTGTAGGTCGTGGAGGGCTGGGCCATGAAGGGGCTTCTTGCTACGAGGAAAAGTCGCACAGTCTAACCGATCATGGCCTAATCAACTAAGACCGATGGCCGACAACTTACCCAGCAGGCGCAGACCTGTGTTATCTAGACATTCAGCTGTTTCGGAGCCCGTATCATGGAAGGTCGCCGCCGATTGACGTTGCTGTTGTTGTACCTGGGCCTGCCACTGGTCGCCCAGGCTGGGGAACCACTGACGTGGCTGGTGCGCGATCTGCCGCCCCTGACCATCGAGAGTGGCCCGCGCGAAGGCCAGGGGGCCGTGGACCGCATGCTGCCGCTGCTGATGCAGGCGCTGCCGCAGTACGAGCACAGCGTGGTGCGGGTCAACCGCGCCCGCGCCTCGCAGATGCTCCAGGACGCGCCGCTGAGCTGCGACCCGACCCTGCTGTGGACCGCCGAGCGCAGCCAGTCGGTGGTGTATTCCATGCCGGTGCTGGCCAGCCAGACCAACGGCCTGATCATCCGTCGCCAGGACCGCCACGGTTTCAACACCTTCATCCACCACGGCGAGCTGGACCTGCCGGCGGTGCTGGCCAGCCCCAACATCAAGATCGGCCGCGTGGCCGAGCGCAGCTACGGCATGGCCATCGACACCATGCTGGCAGCAGCGCCCCAGGGCGCAGTCAACGCCCACCACGGCAACGACGCGGTGGCCAGCCTGCTGCAGATGCAGCAGCACGGGCGCCTGGACGGCGTGTTGGGGTACTGGCCGGAGGCGTTGTACCTGGCGCCCCAGGAGCAGATCAGCGCCAACGACCTGCTGTTCCTGCCGGTGCGCGGGGTGCCGCGCTACCAACCGGTGTACGTGGGCTGTTCGAACACCCCGGCCGGCAGGGCCGTGGTCGAGCAACTGAACCGAGTGCTGGTGGGCCTGCGCAGCACCACATTGCCGGGGTTCTATGCCGACTGGCTGGACACCGCAAGCCGTGCGGATTACCTGCGCGATTCCCGGCGCTTCTTCGAGGAATCGGCCCGCGCCAGCCCCTGAATCGCAGGCAAAAAGAAACCCCGGGCAGTGGGGAAGCTACCCGGGGTCAAACGTGGCCACTTGGGCCAATACGACAGGTGACTGACACCGGAGCACAATGTCAGCCCCCCTGCCCTTACAGGATCGGAACACACCTGCGCGGGAAGGTTCCCTACCTCATCGAAGCACTGGCCACAGGCGCTACCGCAGCTTGCGCCAGGGCGGCCAGCATGCACGGCTGCAGCCGTCCCTCGACGACCATCAGATCGCGATGCAGACCGTCAACCACGTCCGTGAGGGCGTGCTTGTCGGCGAACTGCCGGCGGTTGAAGCGTCGATCCAGCACCAGAGCGCCGGTCGAATCGCGCAATATCACCCGGCATTCAAGCGGGCCGCCCACGTCAACCACGTCCACGTGGTAGGGCGTCAGTGCTTCAGTCAGCAACTCGTTGATATTTTCCATTCGATCACCACTCAGTTGTTCGAAATCAAGGTGTCTATCAATGACCCGTCGACAGTGCAAAAAGTTCTAAAAACGGCTCCGACGGGGAGTTAACCTGCCGTTTCAGCTTGCCCGTCGAATATGACAGTTGGAATGTGCAAAAAGCCAGCCCCCCGGCGAATGTGCCAGACTCCTCGTCTGGAACATCCACCGCGCCCGGAGCCCTACCGTGAATACGCCTTCCCACTCGCCGCTGCGCATCCTGGTGGCCGACGACCACCCGATTTTTCGCATCGGCCTACGCGCCGTGCTGCAACAGGACCCGGACCTGGCGGTGGTGGGCGAGGCCAGCAGCCCGTCGGAGCTGACCCAGTGGCTGGAAGAAGGCCAGTGCGACCTGCTGATCACCGACTTCATGATGCCGGCCGAACACCAGAACGACGGCCTGCGCCTGCTGGAGACCGTTCGTCGGCATTGGCCGGAACTGCCGATCCTGGTGGTGACCATGCTCAACAACGCCGGGCTGTTCCGCTCGATGCTGGGCTTGGGCGTGAAGGGCCTGCTGGGCAAGGCCAGCCTGGTCAGCGAGCTGCCGATCGCCATCGCCCAGGTGCGGCGCAACAAGGTGTTCATCGCCGATTCGGTGAGCCAGGCGCTGCTGCAGGAGGGTGAGGTGCGCCCGGACCGCATGTTCGAGCGCGAAGCGCTGTCACCCCGGGAGATTGAGGTGACCAGGCTGCTGGCCGGTGGCCTGTCGGTGGGCGAGATCGCCGCGCAGCTCAACCGCAGCAAGCAGACGGTCAGCGCCCAGAAGGTCAGTGCCATGCGCAAGCTGGGGGTGGCCAACGACGCCGCCCTGTTCATCTACCTGCAGGAGCATGGCCTGGCCTGAGCCCTGAACCCTGCGCTCAGGCCTGGCAAGGCTGGCCGTGCTGCGCAGCCCAGTGGCTGAGGTCGCGCGTGGCCATCCAGGCACCCAGCGCTTCCTGCGACATGGGCCGGGCCACATAGGGGCCTTGCAGCGCCGGTTGCCCCAGGGCCTGCAGGGCGTGGAAGTCGCTGGCGCTTTCCACCCCTTCCACCACCACGCCCAGGCCCATGCGTCGCGCCATGATCAGCGCACCGGCCACCACCGCCGCCTTGCGACCGTCCTGCGCCATGCCGCGCACGAACCGGCTGGGAATCTTCAGCTCCGAGAACGGCAGGTCCAGCAGGCGCTGGATGTTCGACTCACCGGTGCCGAAGTCATCGATGGCCAGCTGGCAGCCCAGCATGCGCAGGCGCAACAACGCTTCCACCTCCAGGCCATTGGCAGGACCCTGGCGGGTTTCGCGCATTTCCAGGGTCAGCACCGTGGCCGGCACACCCACCTGCTTGAGCCGCGCCTGGAGCTGGGCGGTGAAACCTTCGGCCTCGATAAGGCCCGGCGCCATGTTGACGGCTACCGGCAGCGCTTCACCGGTGTGTTCGCGCACCGACGCGCTTAGCTGCAATGCAGCTTCCAGCACATGCCAGGTAAGCTGCGGCAGCAGCCCCGCATAGCTGACCAGCGGCAGGAAGCTCGCTGGCGACAGCAGGCCCAGGGCCGGGTGCTGCCAGCGCACCAGGGCTTCGACCCCCAGCAGGCGGCCGTCGATGGCAACCTTGGGCTGGAACCACACCTGCCACTGCTGGCGCAGTTGAGGCAGGCGCTCCAGCGTCAGCTCGTCCAGGCCAACCAATTCGTTGACCTCCACCAGCGGCATCACGCCGGGCGCTGTTTCCCCTTGTTCATACCGTTGCAGCAGGTCGTGCAGCACTGCCGGGGTGGCCGGTTTTTCCAGCACCCCCAGCACCTGCAAGCCCAGGTGCCGGGCCAGTTGGCCGACGCTGTCGAGCACGCCGCGTTCCAGGCTCGACAGGATGATCAGTGCCTGGGCCTGGCGATGGCGTGCCAGGTGGCGGATCAATTGCAGGCCGTCGCCCTCCTCCAGCTGCAGGTCGCAGATGGCGATGTCGACAGGGCCGCGGTTTTCCAGTGATTGAAGCGCGGCATCGACACTTTCGGCCGTCAGGACATCGAAGACCCCGCTGGCGTTGAGCATCTGGTGCATCGCCATGAGTTGGAAGGGGCTGTCTTCGAGAACCAGAACTTTCAGTGCGTGCATGTGCATACCTCCGAATCACGCCCACGTGGTCAAGGGCGCTTGCTGCACACTCTAGAGAGCGGGCCGGGGGTGACACATAGGACAAGTCCTAAACTTTGTAGGATATTTCCGAAAGTTGTTTTTCGATGTCCAGGCTCAGCGCCTGCAGGCGCTGGCGCAGGGTGGTCCATTGCTGCCCGAGCCCATCGCCCGCACGGGCCTTGGCGCTGCTGTCCAGCTCGGCGCAGGCCATGGCCATGGGCCCAGCGTCAATCAGGCAGGCCACGCCCTTGAGGCGATGCAACGCGGCCCGCATGGGCGACCAGTCAGCCGTGGCCACCGCCGCCTCCAGCACCTGAGTTTCCTGGGCGATGTTGTTGCGCAGTTCCTCCAGCATCTTTTTCATCACCGTATCATCTGCCAGGGTCATGCGCCGCAGTGTGGCCATGTCGAAGGCTGGGGGCGCCGCCAGGCCGGCCAGCAACTGGCCAAGCTGTTCAAGGCCGATGGGCTTTACCAGCAGCTGGTCCATGCCCGCCAGGCGACAACGCTCTGCCTCGCCATCGGAGGCATTCGCGCTGCTGCCGATGAACGGTATACGCGGCCTTGCGCCCTGCGCCTCGGCGGCACGGATGGCGCGGGCCAAGTCGTAGCCACTCATGCCCGGCATGTTGCAGTCGCTGATGATCACATCGGGGGCCTTGGCCTGCCACGCCGCCAAGGCCTGCTCGGCGCTGCTCACGGCCTGCACCTGATGGCCGAAGAAACTCACCTGCTGGGTCAGCACCAGGCGGTTGGCGGCCATGTCATCCACCACCAGCACCTGCAGTGCACGGCCAGCATACGGCTGGGCGTGCCCCGTGGTGTTGCCGGGGCTGCCGGCAACGCGCGGCAGGTCCAGGGTCAAGGTCACCCGCGTGCCCTGCCCAGGCGCGCTGGCCAGGCGGATATCACCGCCCATCAGGCCCACCAGCTGCTTGCAGATGCTCAGGCCCAGGCCGGTGCCACGCACCTGCTGTGCAGACGGCGCGCCCACCTGCACGAACGGCTTGAACAGCCGCGCCTGCTGCCCGGCGTCCATGCCCACGCCAGTGTCGCTGACTTCGATGCACAGGCCGCCCTGTTCGCTCAACCTTACCTCGAGGGTCACCTGGCCCTGAGGGGTGAACTTCAAGGCGTTGCTCAGCAGGTTGTGAATCACCTGGCGCAGGCGCAACGGGTCGAACCAGTAGCTGCCGTCCAGCCCCGCCGCCATGTCCAGCTCCAGCCGCAAGCCTTTCTGCTGCGCCTGGGCGCTGAACAGCTGGACGATGGTGGCGAAGAAGGGCCGCAGCTCGGTGGCTTCCGGTGCCAGTTGCAGGCTGCCCGCCTCGATCTTGGCCAGGTCCAGGCTGTCACCGATCAAGGCAATCAGGTCACGGGCCGACTGGTAGGCGACGTCCAACGCCTGCGACGGCTCACCACCGTGCAGGCGAGCGGTCTCTCGCTCCAGTTCCAGCAGGCCGATGATGGCGGCCATGGGCGTGCGGATCTCGTGGCTCATGGTGGCCAGGAACGCGCTCTTGGCCTGACTGGCCTGCTCGGCCACTTGCCGCGCATGCACCAGCTCCGTCTCCAGGCGCTTGCGCTCGCTGATGTCGATCCAGCCGCCCAGCATGCCCTGCAACTGGCCGTCGGCGCGGTAGAACGGCACCATCCACTGCCAGGCGTCCACCGGCTGGCCCTTGAGCTCGATCTGCCGGTCGGCGAAGCGCGGCTGTTGGTCCTGCAGCAGCGCCAGGTAGTCGGCGTGCAGCTGCGCGGCCTTGTCGGCGGCGATCAGTGACACTTCGGGCAGCAGCTTGCCGCGCACCAGCGCCAGGCGGGTCGAGAACACCTCCTCGTAGCTCTTGTTGCACGACACCATGCGCCCCTGCAGGTCGCGCACGTAAATCGGGTTGGGGATGCCGTCAAGCAACGCGCGCTGGAACGCCAACTGGTCGCTCAGCGCCTCCTCGGCCTGCTCGCGCTGCTGGATCTGCGCCTTCAGGCGGCTGTTCCACATCAACGAGACGAGGCCGAACAGCACCGCCGCCGCCAGCGCCCACCACACCCATGGTGCGATGCGTTGCCAGGCCGGTGGCGGGCCGTCGACGGCGCCCAGCCACTTGATGCGCACCGCGCGCAACTCCGGCACCGGGTAGGCTTCCAGGGATTTATTGAGAATGCTCAGCAGCAGCGGTTCATCCAGCCGCACGGCAAAGCGGTCCGCCGCCCAACGGCCTTCCACGCTGCGCCCTACCTTCAGCTCGCCCGGCGGGTAACGGCCCACCGAGCGCCAGGCGCTGACTTCGCTGTCCAGTGTGGCGTCGGCCTCGCCCCGCCGCACCAGGTCGCGAGCCTGGTCGTAGGTGTCCACCAGGCGCAGGATGATGCTGGGGTATTCCTCGCGCAGGCTGCTCTCCAGCGCGTGCTGGCGCGGCAAGGCCAGCACGCGCCCGGCCATGTCCTCCAGCGAGGCCACCGGCGGCCCATTGCCCCGCGCCACGAACACCCAGCCCTGGCCGCCGAAGGCATGGGAAAACCCCAGGAAGGCCTTGCGCTCGGGGTTTTCCGACAAGGTGGTATTCATGTCGGCGTTGCCGGCCTTCAGCGCCTGCAGGCTGTCGGCGATGGACGCCGAGGGCACGTAGTCGAACTGCAGGCCGCTCATGGAGGAGATGGTCGCCAGCACGTCGCGGTTGAGCCCTGCCCAGTTGCCCTGGCGGTCGCGGTACAGGTACGGCGGGTAATCGCTGGCTGCCACCCGCACCCTGGGGTGGGCATGCAGCCAGGCCTGCTCCTCGGCCGACAGCGCCACCCGTGGCTGGCCGATGTCCGAGCCCAGGCCGGTGGTCCAGCGGCCGAGGATTTCCCGGCGCAACGATTCGTCGATACTGGCCAGGGCGCGGTCCAGCAGGCCCAACAGCACCGGGTCGGTGCCGCGTACGGCGAAGGCGAAGCCGGCATCGGGCAGGCTGGCCTCGCCAGCGATGCGCAAGCCCATGAACGGCCGCAGCGCACTGTAGGCACGCACCACCACCTCGTTGCCGATGAAGGCTTGCACATCGCCCTGGGCCACCGCCTCCAGCCCGCTGGCGAGGCTGGGGGCCAGCACCAGCTCGCTGTGCGGATAAGCGGCGTGCAGCACGTCCAGGTCCAGGTAGCCATCGAGTACGGCGATGCGCGAGCCTGCCAGGGCGTTGGGGCCGCCCAGGTTCTCCCGCTGCACCAGCACCGCGTCGTCGGGCATGTACGCGCGGGTGAAGGCCAGGCCGGGGTGCTTGCGCACGAAACCGTTGGCGCTGGTGAGGATATCGATTTCGCCGGACTCCAGGGCCTCCACGGCCTCTTCGCGGCGGGCGAAGCCGTGAATCTGCAACGGCAGGTCGAGGCGGCTGGCAATCAGGTTGAGGTAGTCGGCGCTGATACCGCGGTAGCGGTTGCGATCCACGGTGATGTCGACCGGCTCAAGGTCGGTGATCGACACCCCGACCCGCAGCACCGGGTGCTGGGCCAGCCACTGCCGGTCGCCGGCCGCCAGGGGTAGCGGCTCAAGCCGGGTGAACGCCGGCATCAGGGTGAACGGCAGGGTCTGCGCGGCCTGGACCAGGCTGCAGGTGGCCAGGCACAGCAGCACCAACCAGGCCGCCAGCCAGCGTTTTGCCTTGTGCAGGTTGTGCTTCATGCCGTGTCATGGCCCTTGGGGAATCGAACCCCAAGTGTGACACGCGCAAAGAATAAAGCCCGTCGAGCGACGGGCTTTATGTGTTGCAGGGCTATTCAGCGTAACGCAGCGTTACAGCGGCTTGCCGCGGTTGCCGTGCTGGCTGACGAAGGCCTGGACGGCCTTGAGGTCGTTCGGCAGCACCGTACATTTCTCTTCGCGGCTGAACAGGTCTGCCAAGTGGGCTGGCAGCTCCAGCGCCTTGCCAACGCCAGCCTTGACCACCGCGTCGGGGAACTTGACCGGGTGCGCGGTGCCCAGCACCACCATGGGGATGTCCAGGCTGCGGCGGCATTCGCGCGCGGCCTTGACGCCGATGGCGGTGTGCGGGTCCAGCACTTCGCCGGTCTGGGCGAAGACTTCGGCGATGGTCTCGCAGGTGGCTTCGTCGCTGACCGCCAGGGAGTCGAACAGCTTGCGCGCCTCGGTCCAGCGCTCTTGCTCGACGCTGAAGCCGCCACCCTGCTTGAAGGTGTCCATCAGCTCGGCGACGGCGGCGCCATTGCGACCGTGCAGGTCGAACAGCAGGCGCTCGAAGTTCGACGAGACCATGATGTCCATGGACGGCGACAGGGTGGCGTGCAGGGTTTCCTTGGCGTACTGGTTGCCGCTCATGAAGCGGTGCAGGATGTCGTTGCGGTTGGTGGCGACGATCAGCTGGTTGACCGGCAGGCCCATGTTGCGGGCCAGGTAGCCGGCGAAGATGTCGCCGAAGTTGCCGGTAGGCACCGAGAACGACACCGAACGCGCCGGGCCGCCCAGCTGCAGGGCCGCGTGGAAGTAGTAGACGATCTGGGCCATGATGCGCGCCCAGTTGATCGAGTTCACTGCAACCAGGCGGGTGCCCTTCAGGAAGCTCTGGTCAGCGAAGCTGTTCTTGACCATTTCCTGGCAGTCATCGAAATTGCCTTCGATGGCGATGTTGTGGATGTTGTCGCCGAACAGCGTGGTCATCTGCCGACGCTGCACTTCCGACACGCGCTGGTGCGGGTGCAGGATGAAGATATCGACGTTCTCGCAGTGCTTGCAGCCTTCGATGGCGGCGGAACCGGTGTCACCGCTGGTGGCGCCGATGATCACCACGCGCTCGCCGCGCTTGGCCAGGGTGTAGTCCAGCAGGCGGCCCAGCAGTTGCAGGGCGAAGTCCTTGAAGGCCAGGGTCGGGCCGTGGAACAGCTCCAGCACCCACTCGTTGCCGTTCAGCTGGCGCAGCGGCGCCACGGCGTTGTGGGCGAAGGCACCGTAGGTTTCCTCGAGGATCTTCTTGAAGTCGGCGTCCGGGATGCTGCCGGTGACGAACGGGCGCATGATGCGGAAGGCCAGTTCGTGGTATGGCAGGCCGGCCCACGAGGCGATTTCTTCAACGGTGAAGCGTGGCAGGTTTTCCGGCACGTACAGGCCGCCGTCACTGGCCAGGCCAGCCAGCAGCACGTCTTCGAAGTTCAGGGCCGGGGCTTTGCCGCGAGTACTGATATAACGCATGGTTCCAAACCTTTGGTTCGCACCGCCAGCCCTGGCAGGGCTGGCGGCTACTGATTAGTTGAGGTGCTCGACGCGGATGCGGACAACGGGGCTGACCACGCCTTCCAGGCCTTCGAGGGCCTTGATGGCGTCGTTCATGCGCTGTTCCTGCACGCGGTGGGTCAGGAGGATCATCGGCACGCGGCCGTCCTGTTCCTCGACTTCCTTCTGCATGATCGATTCGATGTTGATGCCGCGCTCCGACAGGATGCTGGCGACCTGGGCCAGCACGCCTGGGTGGTCCTTGGCGTGGATGCGCAGGTAGTAGGCGGTCTCGCACTGCTCGATCGGCAGGATCGGGTGGGCGGACAGCGAATCGGGCTGGAAGGCCAGGTGCGGCACGCGGTTCTCCGGGTCGGAGGTCATGGCACGCACCACGTCCACCAGGTCGGCGACCACGGACGAAGCGGTAGGCTCCATGCCGGCGCCGGCGCCGTAGAACAGGGTGGAACCGGCGGCGTCACCGTTGACCATCACCGCGTTCATCACGCCGTTGACGTTGGCGATCAGGCGGTCGGCCGGGATCAGCGTCGGGTGCACGCGCAGCTCGATGCCGGCGGCAGTGCTGCGCGCCACGCCCAGGTGCTTGATGCGGTAGCCCAGCGCTTCGGCGTAGTTGACGTCGGCGGTGGTCAGCTGGGTGATGCCTTCGGTGTAGGCCTTGTCGAACTGCAGCGGGATGCCGAAAGCGATGGACGCCAGGATGGTCAGCTTGTGCGCCGCGTCGATGCCTTCCACGTCGAAGGTCGGGTCGGCTTCGGCATAACCCAGGGCCTGGGCCTCGGCCAGCACGTCCTCGAAGGTGCGGCCCTTCTCGCGCATTTCGGTGAGGATGAAGTTACCGGTGCCGTTGATGATGCCGGCCACCCAGTTGATGCGGTTGGCGGACAGGCCTTCACGGATGGCCTTGATCACCGGGATGCCGCCGGCCACGGCCGCTTCGAAGGCGACGATGACGCCCTTCTCGCGCGCCTTGGCGAAGATTTCGTTGCCGTGCACGGCAATCAGCGCCTTGTTGGCGGTGACCACGTGCTTGCCGTGCTCGATGGCCTTGAGCACCAGTTCGCGGGCCACGGTGTAGCCGCCGATCAGCTCGATGACGATGTCGATGTCGGGGTTGGTGGCCACGGCAAAGACATCGTTGGTAATGGGGGTACCGGTAATCTGGCAATTCGGGTTCTGCGAACGCATGGCAATCTGGGCCACTTCGATTCCACGCCCGGCACGGCGGGCAATCTCCTCGGCGTTGCGCTGAAGTACGTTGAAGGTGCCGCCACCGACGGTACCTAACCCACAGATGCCTACTTTGACCGGTTTCACTCTGAACTCCCCATAAAACGGCCGACGCAGGGTCGGCCGTGACAAACCGCCGCACACCCGTGCGGCTTGGTAAATTACGGCCTGGCGGGCATTCCCGTCAGGCCTTGATCTTGGATGACACGAAGGCGGCGGCCATCAGCCCTTGGCGCCCAGGGCCAGCTTGGCCACTTGCGGGGCCGGCTGGTAGCCAGGAATCATCTGGCCGTTTTCCAGGATGATGGCCGGCGTGCCGTTGACACCGATGGACTGGCCCATGGCGAACTGCTTGCTCACCGGGTTGGCGCACTTGGCCGGGGTGTCGACGCTCTTGCCGTTGATCAGCTTGGTCAGCGAGTCCTGGCGGTCCTTGGAGCACCACACGGCCTGCAGCTGCTCGTCACCGGGCGAACCCAGGCCCTGGCGCGGGAAGGCCAGGTAGCGCACTTCGATGCCCATCTTGTTCAGCGCCGGCACTTCCTCGTGCAGCTTGTGGCAGTACGGGCAGGTGGTGTCGGTGAACACGGTGATGTGCGACTTGGTCTCGCCCACGGCCGGGAACACCACCATTTCGCTGGCAGGAATGGCGTTGATGGTCTTGGCCACGCCCTGGCGCTCGGTGATCTCGGTGAGGTTGACCGGCTTGCCGTCCTGCACCTGGAACAGGTAGCCCTGCATCACGAACTTGCCGTCGGCACTGGCGTACAGCACGCGGCTGCCCTGCAGCTTGACTTCGTACAGGCCGTTGAGCGGGCTGGCGGCGATGCTTTCGATCGGGGTGTCGAGTTGCAGGGTGTCGAGGGTCTTGCGGATGGCCTGTTCGGCCTTGTCGTCGGCCATAGCCACGGTGCTGAGCAGCGCAAGGGCGGCGGCAGCGAGAATTCGGGTCACGCGCATGGGAACTCCTGAGGCAGCGGACGAAGGGGCCAATCGTGCTGGGTCGGCGGTCCGTGGACAGCCGGCATTCGATGCCCGCTTTGGTAACCGCCCAAGCCTACCACATTCACAGGCTCTGTCCGAATGACACGGCAACAAGAGATGTGCGGTGATCGCCTCAGCCACGCGGGTGGTGACGGGCGTGCAGGTCCTGCAGGCGGGCCCGGGCGACATGGGTGTAGATTTGCGTGGTGGACAGGTCGCTGTGGCCCAGCAGCATCTGCACCACGCGCAGGTCGGCGCCGTGGTTGAGCAGGTGCGTGGCGAAGGCGTGGCGCAGGGTGTGCGGCGACAGCGACTTGCCGATGCCGGCCACGCTGGCCTGGTGCTTGATGCGGTGCCAGAAAGTCTGGCGGGTCATCTGCTCGCCGCGCTGGCTGGGGAACAGCACGTCGCTGGGGCGCCCGCCCAGCAGGTCGTTGCGGCCGTCGCGCAGGTAGCGCTCCACCCACACCACGGCCTCCTCGCCCATGGGCACCAGGCGTTCCTTGCTGCCCTTGCCCATCACCCGCAGCACGCCCTGGCGCAGGTTGACCTGGTCCAGGGTCAGGCTCACCAGTTCGGTCACGCGCAGGCCGCAGGCATACAGCACTTCGAGCATGGCGCGGTCGCGCTGGCCGATGGGCTCGCTGAGGTCCGGGGCCTTGAGCAGCGCCTCCACGTCGGCTTCCGACAGGGACTTGGGCAACGGCTTGCCCAGCTGCGGCATCTCGACCTGCAGGGTCGGGTCCACGCCGATCAGTTTTTCACGCAGCAGGTAGCGATAAAAGCCACGCACGCCGGAGAGAAAACGCGCGGTGGAACGCGGCTTATAGGCCTGGTCCACGCGCCAGGCCAGGTGGTCGAGGATCAACTCGCGGCCCGCCTGGGGCAGCTGCACGCCTTTTTCCTGCAGCCAGCCGTTGAACAGGGTCAGGTCGCTGCGGTAAGAGTCGCGGCTGTTGTCCGACAAGCCTTTTTCCAGCCACAGGGCATCGAGGTACTGGTCGATGAGGGGGTGATCTACAGCGGGCATCTGCGCAAACCGGGCGATTGAAAGCCCCAGTCTACCTCACAGGCCCGGCAATACCGGCACCGGGCGCTTGTCATCGTCGATGGCGACGAAGCTGAACACACCTTCGATGGCCTTTTCCCGGCCGTCGCAGCTCATGCTTTCGACGAACACTTCAACCCGCACCTTGAGGCTGGTGTTGCCGACTTTCACCACGGTGCCTACCAGTTCGACGATGCTGCCGGCAGGAATGGGGTGGTTGAAGTCGATGCGGTCGGTGGACACGGTCACCAGCGGCAGGCGGCAGAAGCGCGTGGCGGTGATGAACGACACCTCGTCCATCCAGGCCAGGGCGGTGCCGCCGAACAGGGTGTTGTGGTGATTGGTGGTGGGCGGGAACACCGCCTTGGTGACGCGGCTGACCGAGAGGTCGGTGCGGCGTTGTATTTCGAGGTCGCGTGGGGTCATGGAGGTCTATCGCCAGGATGTTGGGAATGTGGGAGCTGGCATAAATCGCGGGCACAAAAAAGCAGCCCGTAGGCTGCTTCTTTCTTGCATCGGTAAAACGGCTATTAAGCCAGTTTTTCCTTGATGCGAGCTGCTTTACCCGACAGGTCGCGCAGGTAGTACAGCTTGGCTTTACGCACGTCACCACGACGTTTCACGGCCATGCTGTCGATCTGCGGGCTGTAGGTCTGGAAAGTACGCTCTACGCCAACGCCGTTGGAGATTTTACGAACAGTGAAAGCACTGTTCACACCACGGTTACGCTTGGCGATAACAACGCCTTCGAACGCCTGCAGACGAGCGCGATCGCCTTCCTTCACTTTCACCTGAACGACGATGGTGTCGCCCGGGGCAAAGGCCGGGATTTCTTTGGTCATCTGCTCGGCTTCGAGTTGCAGAATGATTTTGTTGGTCATGCTGTGCTCCTAAGGTAAATCTTTGTGATCTACCATCGATACGTTAACTATCGTCCCGCTCACGGAGATACTCCGTCAGCAGCTTCTTCTCTTCTCCAGAAAGCGAGCGTCTTTCCAGAAGATCGGCACGTCGTTCGTAGGTCCGCCCAAGGGACTGCTGCAAACGCCAGCGCCGGATGTGTGCATGATTGCCACTAAGCAATACGTCGGGAACACGCTGATCCGCATACACCTCCGGTCGGGTGTAGTGCGGGCAATCCAGCAGACCATCCGTGAAGGAGTCTTCCTCCGCGGAGTCCGCATGCCCTAAAGCTCCGGGCAGCAGTCGTGTAACCGCATCGATCAGGACCATCGCCGGCAGCTCACCGCCAGACAGGACATAGTCACCAATCGACCACTCTTCATCGACATGAGCCTGAATAAACCGCTCGTCAATGCCTTCATAGCGCCCTGCGATCAGAATCAAGGATTCCGATTCAGCCAGTTCGCGTACCCCCTGCTGAGTCAGCTGGCGGCCTTGCGGCGACAGGTAAATGACCTTCGCCGACTCCCCCGCTGCGTTCCTGGCCTCGGCCAGCGCATCTTCCAGGGGCTTGATCTTCATCACCATGCCCGGACCACCGCCAAACGGCCGATCATCCACCGTATGGTGACGATCTGTGGTGTAGTCCCGCGGATTCCAACAGGTCAGTTGCAACAACCCCTGTTTCACCGCACGGCTGGTAATGCCGTACTCGCTGATGGCCGAAAACATCTCGGGGAACAGACTGATCACTTCTACGCGCAGGCTGGCCATTGCCTAGAAGTCCGCATCCCAATCAACCTTCATTTCGCCTGCGGCCAGGTCGACTGCCAACACACACTGCGCCGTATAGGGCAGCAAGCGTTCGCGATCATCCAGGCTGCCAGCGCAAGGCTTGACCACCATCACATCATTCGAACCGGTCTCCAGCAGGTGATCGATCTTCCCGAGCAGTTGCCCGAGTTGGTCGATGACATTCAGACCTTCCAGCTGGTACCAGTAGTACTCGCCGTCGTCCAAATCTGGAAACAGATCACGTGGCACGCAGATCTCGTAACCGGACAGAAGCTGGGCTTCGTCGCGATCATCAAGACCCTTGAGCTTCGTGACCAGGAACTTGCTCTGCAAGCGCCCGCTGACCAGCTCTACCTGCTTGTCCACGCTGCCTGCGCGCTTGAGCGTCCAGGTTTTGTAGTCCAACAGGTTGTCAATCGGATCAGTAAAGGAGTAAACCTTCACTTCGCCACGAACGCCGTGAACCGAGAAAATCTTGCCGATAACGATCAAATCATCAGCAGTAGCTGGCGTCGTGTTCATATTGCTCAGGCCGCAGCCTTGGCAGCTTCCTTCAGCAACTGAGCAACGCGCTCAGAAGGCTGTGCACCAACGCTCAACCAGTGGTTGACGCGCTCTTGGTTCACGGACAGGCGGATTTCCTGACCACGAGCCACTGGGTTGAAGAAGCCAACGTGCTCTTTGTGCGAGCCGTCACGCGGGTTGCGCGAGTCGGTCACGGTCAGTTGGTAGAATGGGCGCTTTTTAGAGCCGCCACGGGCAAGACGGATGGTTAGCATTGAACATCGTTCCTGTAGTCGGTGCTGCAAATCATAATGCACAGCGGGCACACGGGTGCCCGAAAGGCCGCATATTCTCAAGGAATATCCGGACTTTTGCAAATGCCTTTTTCCGGCACACAAAGTGCGCCCGATAGATTTGCTTCATATGACCACCCGAAGGGGTGGCCGGTGGACCTGCCGGGGCAGGTTTACCGCAGTGCCCGCACTGCTGCGGGCGGTGCCAGCCTGGGGGCTGGCACGGGTAATCACATCTTCGGCATGCCACCGCCGCCGGGCAGCATGCCGCCCATGCCGCGCATCATCTTGGCCATGCCGCCCTTGGTGGAAAACTTCTTCATCATCTTCTGCATCTGCTTGTGCTGCTTGATCAAGCGGCCGATGTCCTGCACCTGGGTGCCGGAACCCAGGGCGATCCGGCGCTTGCGCGAACCACTGATCAGGTCAGGGTCGCGGCGCTCGGCCGGGGTCATGGAGTTGATGATGGCTTCCATCTGCTTGAATTGCTTTTCAGCGGCGTTCTGGGCGTTGCCCATCTGCGACAGGTTCATGCCGCCGATGCTCGGCAGCTTGTCCATCAGGCCACCCAGGCCGCCCATGTTCTTCATTTGTTGCAGCTGGTCACGGAAGTCTTCGAGGTCGAAGCCTTTGCCCTTCTTCAGCTTCTTGGCCAGTTTGTCGGCCTTCTCTTTATCCAGGGTCTGCTCGGCCTGCTCGATCAGGCTGAGCACGTCGCCCATGCCCAGGATCCGCGAGGCGATACGATCCGGGTGGAAGGGCTCGAGCGCTTCGCTCTTCTCGCCCATGCCGATGAACTTGATCGGCTTGCCGGTAATGGCACGCACCGACAGGGCGGCACCGCCACGGGCGTCGCCGTCGACCTTGGTCAGGATCACGCCGGTCAGCGGCAGCGCATCGCCAAAGGCCTTGGCGGTGTTGGCGGCGTCCTGGCCGGTCATGGCGTCGACCACGAACAGCGTTTCCACCGGCTTGATGGCCGCGTGCAGGGCCTGGATCTCGCCCATCATCTCGGCGTCGATGTGCAGGCGGCCGGCGGTGTCGACGATGACCACGTCGATGAACTTGAGCTTCGCTTCGCGGATCGCCGCTTCGGCGATGGCCACCGGCTTCTGGGTGATATCGGACGGGAAGAAGGTCACGCCGATGTCGTTGGCCAGGGTCTCGAGCTGCTTGATGGCCGCCGGACGGTAGACGTCGGCCGATACCACCATCACGCTCTTCTTCTTGCGCTCTTTGAGGAAGCGCGCCAGCTTGCCGGCGGTGGTGGTCTTGCCCGCACCCTGCAGGCCTGCCATCAGCACCACGGCAGGCGGCGCGGCGTTCAGGGCCAGGTCTTCGTTGGCCGCGCCCATCAGGCCTTCGAGTTCGATCTGGACGATCTTCACGAACGCCTGGCCAGGCGTCAGGCTACGCGATACTTCGGTGCCGACCGCGCGTTCCTTGACCTTGTTGACGAAGTCCTTCACCACCGGCAGGGCGACGTCGGCTTCCAGCAACGCCATGCGCACTTCACGCAGGGTGTCTTTGATGTTGTCTTCCGTCAGCTTGGCCTTGCCAGTTACGTGGCGCAGCGTCTGCGAAAGACGTTCGGTAAGGTTTTCAAACATGCGCGATCCTTTCAGGCTCAATTGAACCGAGGTTAAGCAGCCTGGCCCGTGAATAATATTAGAGGCGCGGCGTGGGCAGGCCGGCGATTATAGCCAGAAGTGCGCGCCACGGACACCAGTGCGGCGCCAGTCTTTCGTCCGGCGGCCGTTCTATGCCACACTCAGCCACTTTCGGGCTTGCTCCACAGGACTTATGCTCCCCTTGTCACCCAGTTTGCTACCCAGCCTCGCCGCCGCCTTCCTTTATGCCGCTGCGACCGTCTACCACGGCACCCGCGTGAAGCAGCGCGCAGCGGTCGACAAACGCCTGCTCTACGTGATCGGCGCCCTCGCCGTGGTAGCCCAGGGCCTGGCGTTGAAATACCAGCTGATCACGCCCCAGGGCCTGAGCCTGGACTTCTTCGGCGCCGCCAGCCTGATCTCGGCGGCGGTCATCGCCCTGACCCTGATCGCCTGCACGCGCATTCCTGTGGAGAACCTGCTGCTCCTGCTGTTCCCGCTGGGCGCCACCACCACGTTGATCGCGCAGTTCATCCCCAAGGGCACCGTGCCGCTGATCGACGAGGAGCCGGGCATCCTGGCGCACATCCTGCTGTCGATCCTGGCCTACGGCATGTTCACCATCGCGGTGTTCCAGGCCTTGCTGCTGCTGATCCAGAACCATCAGCTCAAGCACAAGCACCCTTCGGGGCTGATCAAGAACTTCCCGCCCCTGCAAACCATGGAAAGCCTGCTGTTCGGCTTCCTGTGGGCCGGCTGGGGGCTGCTGTCGCTGTCGTTGATTTCCGGCTGGCTGTTCCTGGAAAACCTGTTCGCCCAGCACCTGGTGCACAAGACCCTGCTGGCGTGCCTGGCGTGGATCGTGTTCAGCGTGCTGCTGTGGGGCCGCAACCGCCTGGGCTGGCGCGGGCACAAGGCGATTCGCTGGACCCTGGCCGGTTTCTGCCTGTTGATGCTGGCCTACTTCGGCAGCAAGCTGGTTCGCGAATACATTCTGCACATCTGACGGGCGAGTAAATGGACAATCTGCCGTTGGGCGCGATGCTGGGTTTCGTGCTGCTGTCGATCCTCTGGTCGGCGCTGTTCACGGGCGTGGAGACAGCCCGCAACCACCTGGCCGCCCTGCGCACCCGGCGCAAGGTGGGCGAGCGCCCCAGCCTGGCCTTCCCGCTGGAAAGCCTGGTGCTGTGCAACACCCTGTGCCGGGTGCTGGCGGTGGTGCTGGGGGTGTTCGTGGCCGTGTACCACTGGCACGTCAAGGGCCTGTGGGCCGGCGGCCTGATCATGGCCGCGGTGCTGGTGACCTTCAGTGAATACCTGCCACGCCTGCTGGCGCGCCGCCACCCCGAGGCCTTCATCGGCCTGGGCAACTCGCTGCTGCGCCTGCCGCTGACCCTGCTGTACCCGCTGGTGTGGCCGTTCAGCGGCATCGCCCGCCTGCTGCTCAAGCCGTTCGCGCCCATTGCCCGGCCCATCGCCCGCCCCCACGACGAGCCGGGGCCGGATGAGGCGGAAGATGAGCTGGATGAAGACCAGGAAACCAGCGCCCCGCACCTGCTGGGTGGCCTGCAGTCGCTGAACCGCATCACCGTCAATGACATCCTGGTGCCACGCAGCGAAGTCGACGGGCTGAACCTGGACGACCCCATCGAGAAGATTGCCGAGCAGTTGATCATCAGCCGCCACACCCGCCTGCCGGTGTACCACAACGACATCAACCAGGTGGAAAAGGTGCTCAACACCCGCCAGGTCAGCCACCTGCTGCCCAAGGGCGAGCTGACCATGGAAGCGCTGCTGGCGGCCTGCTACGACGCCTACTTCGTGCCCGAGAGCACTCCGCTGCACCTGCAACTGCTGAACTTCCACAAGCAGCAGCGGCGTTTGGGCGTGGTAGTGGACGAATACGGCGAAGTGCTGGGCCTGGTGACCCTGGAAGACATTCTCGAGGAAATTGTCGGCGAGTTCGAAGACGAACACACCATGGACAACCCCCACGTACACCCGCAGGCCGACGGCCGCTTCGTGGTGGATGGAGCGGCGTCGATCCGCGAGCTGAACAAGAGCCTGGGCTGGCACCTGCCCAGCGACGGCCCCAAGACCCTCAACGGCCTGGTCACCGAGGCGCTGGAGAGCATCCCCGACTGCGCGGTGTGCCTGAAGATCGGCCGCTACCGCCTGGAAATCCTCCAGGCCGAGGAAAACCGCGTGACGCGGGTGCTGATCTGGCACACCAGCAGCTTGCCCAAGCTCACCTGAAGCCAGCGGCTACCGGTTGCGCCACCGCCCGCAATTCATATAATCAAACCAGCTTACCCAGCCCCCTGCCGCCGCGTCCTGCTACCCGCACGGACGTGCACCGGCCACCTGCCTGCGGCCCACCCTGCCCCGCACCTATAATAATTTCGCCAGGGAACCTGCAATGAGCACCAGCACCTACGCTGCCAGCGGCGCCGAACAGCCGCGCAATTCCACCGCCCGGGTGGCCACCGCCAGCTTCATCGGCACCGCCATCGAATTTTATGACTTCTACGTGTACGCCACGGCTGCCGCCCTGGTGATCGGCCCGGTGTTCTTCCCGCAGACCTCCGGTACTGCGCAGATGCTCTCGGCCTTCCTCACCTTCGGCATCGCCTTCCTCGCCCGGCCGCTGGGCTCGGCGCTGTTCGGCCATTTCGGCGACCGCATCGGGCGCAAATCCACCCTGGTGGCCTCGCTGCTGCTGATGGGCGTGTGCACCACCCTGATCGGCGTGCTGCCCGGCTACGACCAGATAGGCGCCTGGGCGCCGATCCTGCTGTGCGTGTTGCGCTTCGGCCAGGGCCTGGGGCTGGGCGGCGAATGGGGTGGAGCTGCGCTGCTGGCCACCGAAAACGCGCCCAAGGGCAAGCGCGCCTGGTTCGGCATGTTCCCGCAACTGGGGCCATCCATCGGCTTCCTGGCGGCCAACGGCCTGTTCCTGGGCCTGGCCATGCTGCTCAGCGACGAGCAGTTCCGCGCCTGGGGCTGGCGCCTGCCGTTCCTGCTCAGCGCCCTGCTGGTGATGGTGGGCCTGTACGTGCGCCTGAAGCTGGAAGAAACCCCGGTGTTCGCCAAGGCCATGGCCGCCCATGAAAAACTGAAGATCCCGTTGGTGGAACTGTTCGCCCAGTACTGGCGGCCCATGCTGCTGGGCGCGGCGTCCATGGTGGTGTGCTACGCGCTGTTCTACATCTCCACGGTGTTTTCCCTGAGCTACGGCGTGGCCACCCTGGGCTACAGCCGGGAAAGCTTCCTGGGCATGCTGTGCTTCGCGGTGCTGTTCATGGCCCTGGCCACGCCAATTTCAGCGGCCCTGAGCGACCGTTTCGGGCGCAAGCCGGTGCTGGTGTTCGGCGGCGTATTGGCGATTGCCTCGGGCTTTGCCATGGAGCCACTGCTGACCCAGGGCTCGACCACCAGCGTGGCGTTGTTCCTGAGCATCGAGTTGTTCCTGATGGGCTTCACCTTCGCGCCCATGGGCGCGTTGCTGCCCGAACTGTTCCCCACGCGCGTGCGCTACACCGGCGCGTCGGCGGCGTACAACCTGGGCGGTATTGTCGGGGCATCGGCGGCGCCGTTCGCGGCGCAGAAGCTGGTGGCCATGGGCGGCCTGGGCTGGGTGGGCGGATATGTATCGGCGGCGGCGCTGCTCAGCCTGCTGGCGGTGTTGTGCCTGAAGGAAACGCGGGATGAGGATTTGAGCAAGGTGGCGTGACGCGGCCTGTGGCCGCTGCTACAGGGTCCGTAGCAGCTGCCGCAGGCGGCGTCCGGGCAATTACAGTTCCACGTTCACAGCCTGGGCCGAGCGAGTAGCCTTGGCACGGGCCGCTTCGATCGACTCGTCGCGCGCCAGGGCCACGCCCATGCGGCGCTGGCCGGCCACTTCCGGCTTGCCGAACAGGCGCAGCGCGGTGTCTGGCTCGGCCAGGGCGGCGCCCAGGTTGGCGAAGGCCGTCTGGGTGGAGTTGCCTTCCACCAGGATCACCGCCGAGGCCGACGGGCCGAACTGGCGCACGGCCGGGATCGGCAGGCCGAGGATGGCGCGGGCGTGCAGCGCGAACTGCGACAGGTCCTGGGAGATCAGGGTCACCAGGCCGGTGTCATGGGGGCGCGGCGAGACTTCGCTGAACCACACCTGGTCGCCCTTGACGAACAGCTCCACGCCGAACAGACCACGGCCACCCAGGGCCTCGGTCACGGCCTTGGCCACGCGCTCGGATTCGGCCAGGGCCACCGGGCTCATGACCTGCGGCTGCCAGGATTCCTGGTAGTCACCCTTCTCCTGGCGGTGACCTACCGGGGCCAGGAAGGTGGTGCCGCCCACATGGCGCACGGTCAGCAGGGTGATTTCGTAGTCGAAGTCGATGAAGCCTTCGATGATGACGCGACCCTTGCCGGCACGGCCGCCTTCCTGGGCGTAGTCCCAGGCTTTCTGCACGTCGTCGGCGCTCTTGAGCAGGCTCTGGCCCTTGCCCGACGAGCTCATCACCGGCTTGACCACGCACGGGAAGCCCAGGTCCTGGACGGCGTCGCGGTACTCTTCGAAGGTGTCGGCGAAGTGGTACGGCGAGGTCGGCAGGTCCAGCTCTTCGGCGGCCAGGCGGCGGATGCCTTCACGGTTCATGGTCAGCTGGGCGGCACGCGCGGTAGGCACCACGGTGAAACCCTCGGACTCCAGCTCCACCAGGGTGGCGGTGGCGATGGCTTCGATTTCCGGCACGATGTAGTGCGGCTTCTCGGCCTCGATCACCGCACGCAGCGCGGCCCCATCGAGCATGTTGATCACATGGCTGCGGTGGGCGACCTGCATGGCAGGGGCGTTGGCATAACGGTCGACGGCGATCACTTCAACGCCCAGGCGTTGCAGCTCGATCACCACTTCCTTGCCCAGCTCGCCGCAGCCACACAGCAGTACGCGCGTCGCGGTCGGCGACAGTGGAGTTCCGATACGGGTCATTTCAGGTCCTTAAGGGGAACGGGTTATCGCGGGCCGCCCGGGTGCGGCCCACCGAGGCGGGCATTTTACATCAATCGGCGCGAGGCGGCGCTGCGACACGACCGCCAGGCGATAGGCGCTGCAAAACCGTAGCCGCTGCCACAGGCTGCGCTGGCCCTGTGCCCCGCTGGAGATTTCCAGGGTTCACACCGGCCAGCGCAGCCTGCGGCCGCGGCTACGGATAGGGGTGCTTCAGGCGCCAGCGACAAACATCATCCCGCCGGCCACGGCGCGTTCATGGCACTTGACCAGCACTTCGCGGCGCTCGTCGTTGCTCATGCGCCCCCAGCGGGTGATTTCGGCGGCCGTGCGCTGGCAGCCGGTGCAGATATCGTCGTCATCCAGGGCACAGACTTGCACACAAGGCGAGGCGACGGGGCGTTCTTGGTTCATCAGTCTTCCTGGGGTGCAAGGTCCCGCGCGTAGCGGCGGGCATTGTGTACGTAGTGGGCGGCGCTGGCCTCGAGCATCTTCATCTGCGCCTCGGTCAGCTGGCGCACGACCTTGCCGGGCGAGCCCATCACCAGCGAACCGTCGGGTATTTCCTTGCCCTCGGCAATCAGCGCGTTGGCGCCGATGATGCAATGCTTGCCGATGCGGGCACCGTTGAGGATCACCGCGTTGATGCCGACCAGGCTATAGTCGCCCACGGTGCAGCCGTGCAGCATGGCGTTATGGCCGATTGTAACACCGCGGCCGAGGGTCAGTGGCGACCCCATGTCGGTATGGATCACCGTGCCGTCCTGCACGTTGCTGTCGGGGCCGATGTCGATCAGTTCGTTGTCACCGCGCAACACGGCGCCAAACCACACGCTGGCGTTTTCCTGCAGGCGCACCCGGCCGATCAGGGTGGCGGTGGGCGCGGTCCAGCTGGTGGCATGAGTCTCGACGCGGGCGTCGCCCAAACGGTATTTCATCGGTGGCTTCCTCAGGCAGGCAAAGGCGGCTCGCAGGTCCGCTCAAATTGACGTGAAATGCTCGGGGGGGCGGTGCAGGCTGATGTCGGCGTCGTACATCAGGTTCACCAGCTCGACGATCATGATCGCCGACAGGCCCCAGATCTTGTATTCGCCAAAGCGGTAGCTGGGCACGTACCAACTGCGGCCCTGGTAGTCGATGCGATGGGTGTGCTCGCGCGGGTCTTCACGGAAGAACGCCAGCGGCACGCTGAACACCGCGGCAATTTCCGCATCGTTGGGGCGGTATTCGACGAAGTCCGGGATCACCCCGACGAAGGGCGTCACCTTCAGGCCATGCTTGGAGATCAGCGGACTCAGGGGCCCCAGCACTTCCACCAGGCCGGGCGGCAGGCCGATTTCCTCCTCGGCCTCGCGCAGGGCGGTGAACACCAGGTCCGGGTCCTCGGGATCGCGGCGGCCACCGGGGAACGCCACTTCGCCGCCGTGGGTGGACAGGCCCTTGGCGCGCAGGGTGAGCACCAGCTCGGGCTCGGCGCTGCGGGTGATGGGCAGCAGCACGGCTGCCTCGGGGAAACGCTGATCGGTCTCCAGGGTCCGTGGCCTGTGGCTGCTCATCCGACGCAGTAGCTCGTCCAGCATGGTCTCTCTCAATTCGATGCCTAGGGGCAATCATGCACCAAAGCCACGGCCCTGCCCAACCCCCCTTGCGTACAAAACCGCCCTTGCGGTGCGGGGACCACTGGCGCCAAGATAGGCGCAGTGATCAGGAAGCCCGACATGAAATTCTGCAGCCAGTGCGGCAACCCGGTAACCCAGCGCATTCCCCAGGGCGACAACCGCCTGCGGTACGTGTGCGGGCACTGTGAATTCATTCACTACCAAAATCCCAATATAGTCGCCGGTTGCCTGCCTGTGTGGGGCGATCGCGTATTGTTGTGCCGCCGGGCCATCGAGCCGCGCCGCGGTTTCTGGACCCTGCCCGCCGGTTTCATGGAAAACGGCGAGACCCTGGAACAGGCCGCCAGCCGCGAGACCGAGGAGGAAGCCTGTGCACGCGTCCGCCAGCTGGCGCTGTACACGCTGTTCGACTTGCCGCACATTAGCCAGGTGCATGTGTTCTTTCGCGCCGAGCTTGCCGACCTGGACTACGCCGTGGGCGAGGAAAGCCTGGAAGTGCGGTTGTTCGAACAAAGCGAAATACCCTGGGCCGAGCTGGCTTTCCCCACGGTGAACCGTACCTTAGAATGCTACTTTGCCGACCGCCAGGGCCAACACTTCCCTGTGCGCAACGAATATCTGCCGCCGCTGCACGGGCTGGGGCAGACCTGAAACCGACCGTGTCACGCGGCACCGGCGCAAGCGGGGTGCGATTCACCTGCAGGATTGATCGTTAAATGCGCTGGTTGCTTGCCCTCTTCTGTCTGTCCTATGCCGCCCTGTCGTCGGCCGCCTTCACTGTCACTGTCGTCAAGCAGCCACCCGCGGGCACTGCACCGGCCGTGGTCGATGCCGTCACACCCCGGGTGCCGGCGGACCTGGCCAACGCCGTGGTGGACAAGGTGCTGGTGCTCAAGTCCAGCCACCAGCTGCAACTGCTCAGCCGTGGCCAGCCCCTGAAAAGCTACCGCGTGTCCCTGGGCAAGAGCCCGCGCGGGCCCAAGCAGTACGAGGGTGACATGCGCACCCCCGAAGGCTTCTACTGGCTGGACTGGCGCAAGGTCAGCGACCGCTTCAACCTGGCCATCCACGTGTCGTACCCCAACGCCGGCGACGCCGCCAAGGCACGCAGCGCCGGCCTGCCCGCCGGCGGCATGATCATGATCCACGGCACCCCGGACAGCGAGGAATACCCCGAGTGGTATTTCAACACCCTGGACTGGACCGACGGCTGCATCGCCATGAAGAACCAGGACATGCGCGAGCTATGGAGCCTGGTCAAGGACGGCACCATGATCGAAATCCGCCCGTAACACCGCCCCCCCGTAGCAGCGGCCGCAGGCCGCGTCCTCCCCCTGACACTCCCCGCGCTTGCCTCTGACGCAGCCTTCGGCAGCTGCTACGGGGAGGTGTGCGTGTGGCTTGCATAAAACCAGTGGTGTTGACGTGGTATTCAAGTGGTATTACCTTGAAGCCCACTACCGAGCGCCATAACTCTCACAATCGCATCGGAACCCTACATGAACGACCTGCTCGCGCTGCGCCCCGACGACACCCAGGCCACGCCGCTGTACCTGCAGCTGGCGCGCAACCTGGAAGCCGCCATCCATGCCGGTGTATGGAAGGCCGAACAGGCCTTGCCCTCCGAACGCACCCTCAGCGAACAGCTGGGCCTGTCCCGGGTCACCGCCCGCAAGGCGCTGGAGATCCTGCTGGAACAGGGCCTGATTCGCCGCAACCAGGGCTCGGGCACCTTCATCACCCCGCGCCTGGAACAACCACTGTCACGCCTTTCCAGTTTCAGCGAGATGCTCCGCCTCAAGGGCTTCGTGCCCGGCTCGCAGTGGCTGGAGCGCGGCATCGCCGTGCCCACCCATGAGGAAGTGATCCGCCTGGGGCTGTCGCCCACCGAGCAGGTGGCGCGCCTCAAGCGCCTGCGCAAGGCCGACGACACGGTCATGGCCATCGAGATGAGCGCCCTGCCCGCCGCCCTGCTGCCGCACCCCGAGGCCATCGGCGATTCGCTGTACCAGTACCTGGAAAGCATCGGCCGGCCGGTGGTGCGCGCCCTGCAGCACATCCGCGCCATCAACGCCTCGGCCGAATTCGCCGCCCTGGTAGGCATCGAGCCGGGCACCGCGATACTGCTGATGACCCGTATCGGCTACCTGGACGACAACACCGCCATCGAGCTGACCGACACCTATTGCCGCAACGACTACTACGACTTCGTCGCTGAATTGCGGCGCTGAACCACGAGCCTTCCTGCCATGTCCGACGACAACATCCTCACCCCCAACGGCTGGTACCGCGGCCGCCTGCTGCACGCCGAAGGCAAGATCACCGGCGTCGACGGCGTGCCCTGCGACCCGGCCACCAATGACCGGCCCTACCTGTTGCCCGGCTTCATCGACCTGCACGTGCACGGGGGTGGCGGCAAGGACATCATGCAGGGCGGCGACGCCTTCGCCACCATTGCCCGCACCCACGTGCGCTTCGGCACCACGGCGCTGCTGGCCACCACCATGACCGCCCCGGCCGAGGAAATCGCCAGCGTGCTCAAGGGCCTCGACCGCTACTGCCAGGCCCGCGAACCGGGCAGCGCGCGGGTGCTGGGCGTGCACCTGGAAGGCCCGTACATCAACCCCGGCAAGCTGGGCGCACAGCCCAACTTCGCCCACACCGCGCTGCTGGCCGAGGTGGACCACTACCTGAGCCTGGCGCCCATCAAGGTCATCACCATTGCCCCGGAAATCGCCGGCCACAACGCGCTGATCCGCGAGCTGAGTGGCCGTGGCGTGCGCCTGCAGATCGGCCACACCCTGGGCAGCTACGAAGACGGCGTGGCCGCGCTGGAGGCCGGCGCCAGCAGCTTCACCCACCTGTACAACGCCATGAGCCCGCTACACCACCGCGAGCCGGGCATGGTCGGCGCCGCCCTGGCCCACGCCCGCTACGCCGAGCTGATCCCCGACCTGTTGCACGTGCACCCCGGCGCCATTCGCGCGGCGCTGCGGGCCATCCCGTGCCTGTACTGCGTCACCGATTCCACCGCGGCCACCGGCATGCCCGACGGCAATTACATGCTGGGCAGCAACCACGTGACCAAGTGCCTGGGCGGCGTGCGCCTGGCCGACGGCACGCTGGCCGGCAGCACGCTGACCATGGACCTGGCGCTGCGCAACCTGGTGAAGATCGGCGTGCCCCTGGACGATGCGTCCCGGCGCCTGTCGCAATTCGCCGCCGACTACCTGGGCGTCAGCGACCGCGGCCGCCTGCAACCGGGGGCCTGGGCCGACTGCGTGCGCCTGGACCGCCACCTGATGCTGACCGACGTGATGGTCGAAGGAGAAGCCATTGACTTGCAAGATGCTTGAAGAAGCGCGTAGCGCCCACGCGGCCGTGAGCCGCCAGCTGCAGACCCTCGACCCGCTGCTGCAGGCCCTGGCCGAGCGCCTGCGCCAACAGCCGCCGCACGTGGCCATGACCGTGGCGCGCGGCAGCTCCGACCACGCCGCCAGCTACCTGGCCTACCTGGCCATGCAGCAACTGGGGGTGCCGGTGGCCTCCTTGCCGATGTCGGTGGTCAGCCTGCGCCACTCACCGCTCAAGGTCGACGGCCAGGTGGTGTTCGCCCTGTCCCAGTCGGGCCAGAGCCCGGACCTGGTGGACAGCCAGCGCCTGCTGCGCGAACGCGGTGCCCTCAGCGTGGCGCTGGTCAATGCCGAGGACTCGCCACTGCAGGCCGCCAGCGAATACACCGTGCCGCTGTGCGCCGGCGCCGAGCTGAGCGTGGCCGCCACCAAGAGCTTCATCGCCACCCTCAGCGCCAGCGCCCGGCTGGTCGGCCACTGGGCCCAGGACCCTGAATTATTGGCGGCCGGCACTGCCCTGCCCGACGGCTTGCGCCAGGCCGCAGCGGTGGATTGGGCTGGCGCCGTGGACGCCTTCAAAGGCTGCGACCGGCTGATGGTGATCGGCCGTGGCGCCGGTTTCGCCATCGCCCAGGAGGCGGCGCTCAAGCTCAAGGAGACCGCCGGCATACAGGCCGAGGCGTTCAGCAGTGCCGAGGTGCGCCACGGCCCCATGGCCCTGATCGACGCCGGCTACCCCTTGCTGGTGTTCGCCCCGCGCGGCGCCGAGCAGGCCGGCCTGCTGAAACTTGCCGCCGACATGCGCGAGCGCGGCGCCAAGGTGCTGCTGGCCGCCCCCGATGACATCGCCGAACGCGACCTGGACCTGTGCCGCGCCCAACACCCGGCGCTGGACCCGATCCTGGCCATCCAGAGCTTCTACGTAATGGCGGCCCACCTGGCCCTCGCCCGCGGCCTGGACCCCGACCAGCCGCGCTATTTGAGCAAAGTCACCCGTACCCACTAGTTGCCCGAACGAGTACCGCGCCCATGAATAACAATAATGAAGTGACCCTAAGCGCCCCCTTGAGTGGCCCCGTACTCGCCCTGGCCCAGGTCCCCGACCCGGTGTTCGCCAGCGGCACGATGGGCGACGGCATCGCCATCGACCCCACCGACAATTGCCTGGTGGCGCCCTGCGCCGGCGAGATCCTGCACGTGGCCCGCACCCAGCACGCCATCACCCTGCGCGCCGACAACGGCGCCGAGCTGCTGCTGCACCTGGGCATCGACACCGTGCAACTGAACGGCGAAGGCTTCCACCTGCTGGTGCAGCCGGGCATGCGCGTAACCCCCGGGCAGCCCTTGCTGCGCTTCGAGATGGACCGGGTGGCGCGGCACAGCACCAGCCTGATAAGCCTGATCATCGTCACCAACGGCACGCGCTTTCGTGCCGAGCGCCTGGCCCCAGAGCAGGTGCGCGCCGGCGAGCCGCTGCTGCGCCTCGTCGGCAACCAGGCCACCGGCGCAGTGACCGACGCGGCCGGTGAAAGCGTGGAAGGCAGCGCCAGCGTTGCCCACGTCGGCGGCCTGCACGCCCGCCCCGCTGCGCGCTTGCGCCAGGTGGCGCAAGGCTTCGATTGCAGCGCCCAGCTTCGCCACGAAGGACAGCTGGCCGACGTCATCAGCCTGGTGGCGGTAATGGGCCTGGGCGTGGACCAACACGCCCAGGTGCAGGTGATCTGCCGCGGCCCGCAGCGTGAAGCGGCGCTGGCCGCGCTGCTCGAGGCCTTGGGCACGGCCATCGCCGGCGACCACCCAGCCCCGGCGCCCCTGCCGTTGCAAGCTGCGGCGATACAAACGCCCGGCATGCTCGCCGGCGTGTGCGCCGCCCCTGGCCTGGCCAGCGGCCCGCTGGTGCTGCTGGGCGGCGTGACGTTGCCAGCCGACCCCGGCGGCCATGTTGCCAGCGAGCAGCAACGCCTGCTGGACGCTGCCGTGGCGGGCGTCGCCCGCGCCCTGGCGCTCGCCCAGGCCCAGGCGCAAATGCGCGAGGACGCTACCGAGCAAGCCATCTTCGCCGCCCACCTGGCGCTGCTGGAAGACTCGGCCCTGGCCCAGGCGGCCCAGGCGGCCATCAATACCGGCCGCGCCGCCAGCCACGCCTGGAGCGACGCCATCGACGCCCAGTGCCGCGTGCTGCACGCCACCGGCAAGCCACTGCTGGCCGAACGCGCCAACGACCTGCATGACCTGCGCCAGCAGGTATTGCGCGAGCTGCTGGGCGACAGCGCACGGCCGCCGCTGCCCCGTGGCGCCATCGTCGTCGCCCATGAACTGACCCCCTCCGACCTGCTGTACCTGCACGAACAAGGCGCCGCCGGCCTGTGCATGGCCGCTGGCGGCGCCACCGCCCACGTGGCTATCCTGGCGCGCGGCAAGGGCCTGCCCTGCCTGGTGGCCATGGGCGACGCGCTGCTGGCGCAGGCCATGGGCACCCAGGTGGTGCTGGACGCCGACAACGGCCGCCTGGAACTGACGCCCAGCGCCCAGCGCCTCGACCAGGTGGCCAGCCAACTCGCCGCACGGCAGGCTCGCCAGCAGCTGCAACAGGCGCACGCCCATGCACCGGCGCGCACCCGGGACGGCAGCGTGATCGAGATCGGCGCCAACGTCGCCTCGCGCCAGGACGCCGAACAGGCCCACCAGGCCGGCGCCGACGGCGTAGGCCTGCTGCGCACCGAGTTCCTCTTCGTCGACAGCCACGCAGCCCCCGATGAAACCCAGCAAGTGGCGGCCTACCGGGCCGTGCTCGACGCCATGGGCGACAAGCCGGTGGTCATCCGCACCATCGACGTGGGCGGCGACAAGCAGCTCGACTACCTGCCCCTGCCAGTGGAAGCCAACCCGGTGCTGGGCCTGCGCGGCATTCGCCTGGCCAGCGTCAACCCGCAGCTGCTCGACCAGCAACTGCGCGCCCTGCTGCGCACCGGCCAGCCCGGGCGCTGCCGGATCATGCTGCCCATGGTCACCGAAGTGGATGAACTGCTGCAGGTGCGCCAGCGCCTTGCCCAACTGGCCGGCGAACTGGGCGTCACGCAGCTGCCGCAGTTGGGCGTGATGATCGAAGTGCCCGCCGCCGCGCTGCTGGCCGCCCAGCTGGCCGAGCATGCCGACTTCCTGTCCATCGGCACCAACGACCTGTCCCAGTACACCCTGGCCATGGACCGCGACCACGCCGGCCTTGCCGCCCGCGTCGACGCCCTGCACCCGGCGGTGCTGGCGCTGGTGGCCCAGACGTGCGCCGGGGCTCGCCTGCACGGGCGCTGGGTAGGCGTGTGCGGCGCCCTGGCCAGCGACCCGCTGGCCACCCCGGTGCTGCTCGGCCTGGGCGTGCAGGAACTGTCGGTGAGCCCGCCCTTGGTGGCCGAGATCAAGGCACGGGTGCGCGACCTCGACCTGGCGGCCTGCCAGGCGCAAGCCCCACAGCTGCTGGCCCTGCCCGGCGCCGCCGCGGTACGCCAGGCCTGCCACCGGCACTGGCCCCTGAACGCCTAAGCCAATAACAACAACGGATCGGGAGACATGCCATGTACCAACACTTCATCGAAGGCCTGCAACGGCTGGGCCGCGCGCTGATGCTGCCCATCGCCATCCTGCCCATCGCGGGCCTGCTGCTGCGCCTGGGCGACACCGACCTGCTGAACATCGCCATCATCCACGACGCCGGCAACACCATCTTCGCCAACCTGGCGCTGATCTTCGCCATCGGCATCGCCGTGGGTTTCGCCCGCGACAACAACGGCACCGCCGGCGTGGCCGGGGCCATCGGCTACCTGGTGATGGTCTCGACCCTCAAGGTGCTGGACCCCAGCATCAACATGGGCATGCTTGCCGGCATCATCAGCGGCCTGCTGGCGGGCGGGCTGTACAACCGCTTCAAGGACATCCAGTTGCCCGCCTACCTGGCATTCTTCGGCGGCCGACGCTTCGTGCCCATCGCCACCGGCTTCGCCTCGGTGGGCCTGGGCGTGCTGTTCGGGCTGATCTGGCCGCCGATCCAGGACGGCATCAACAGCCTGGGCCAACTGCTGCTGGCCAGTGGCAGCCTGGGCGCGTTCATCTTCGGCGTGCTCAACCGCCTGCTGATCATCACTGGCCTGCACCACATCCTCAACAACATGGTCTGGTTCGTGTTCGGCAGCTTCACCAACCCGGCAACCGGCCAGGTGGTGAGCGGCGACCTGGCGCGCTACTTCGCTGGCGACCCCAACGGCGGCCAGTTCATGACCGGCATGTTCCCGATGATGATGTTCGGCCTGCCGGCCGCCTGCCTGGCCATGTACCGCAACGCCCTGCCCGAGCGGCGCAAGCTGATGGGCGGGATACTGCTGTCCATGGCGTTGACCTCGTTCCTGACCGGGGTCACCGAGCCCATCGAGTTCGCCTTCATCTTCCTGGCGCCGCTGCTGTATGGCCTGCATGCCCTGCTCACCGGCCTGTCCATGGCCATCACCAACCTGCTGGACATCCACCTGGGCTTCACCTTCTCCGGCGGCGCCATCGACATGGCGCTGGGCTGGGGCAAGTCCACCAACGGCTGGCTGATCTTCCCGGTGGGGCTGGCTTATGGGCTGCTGTACTACCTGGTGTTCGACTACTGCATTCGCCGCTTCAACCTCAAGACCCCCGGCCGCGAAGCCGTGGCCAACAGCGACAGCCCGGTGGTGGCCGACAGCGACCGCGCCGGCGCCTATATCCAGGCCCTGGGCGGTGCGGCCAACGTGCTCAGCGTCGGCGCCTGCACCACCCGCCTGCGCCTGCAACTGGCCGACCGCGACCGGGCCGACGACGCCCGCCTGAAAGCGCTGGGCGCCATGGGCGTGGTGCGCCCCGGCCACGGCGGCAGCCTGCAAGTGATCGTCGGGCCGCTGGCCGACAGCCTGGCGGACGAAATTCGCCTGGCGTTGCCGGCGGCGGCCAAACCCATGCAACCACTGCAACCCTGGTTGCAGGCACTGGGCGGGGCGGCCAACATCGACACCCTGGAGTGCCTCGCCGTGACCCGCCTGCGCGTGCAGCTCAATGGCGCGCCGCTGGACCTGCACGCGCTCAAGGCTCTGGGCTGCCAGGGCAGCACCGACCTGGGCGACGGCGCCTGGCACCTGCTGGTAGGCGAACAGGCACAAGGCCTGAGCCAAGCCCTGCAGCCGCTACTGACCCGCCGCGAAGCACTGGCGTAACCCCGTAGCAGCTGCCGAAGGCGGCGTCATGGCGCACACTGCCTGATGGACTGCGCGGCTCAGGACGCAGCCTGGCGGCAGCTGCTACGGGATTGAAACCGCAGAACCGTCCTACACAAACCCTGGAAGCGTCTGAACTCATTTGAGTGGATATCCCGGTAGATTCAGTACCAATGGATAGCCACTCAAAAGAATAACAAGATGCCCAAGGTGACCGGCCTGCTGGCCTGCTGTGCCCTGTTTCTCGCCCCCATGGCGCCGGCCGACGACACGTTGCGCTGGCTGGACCAGGAGCGCCGCGACCGCGAGGCCCTGGAGCGCGACCAGCGCCTGCGCCAACTGCAGCAGCCACGGCCCACGCCACCACCCGCCGAACCGACGGTGGCCGCCGAAGCGCGTTGCTGGCGCCTGAGCGGCCTGCGCCTGGCGGGCAACCGCCTGATCGATGATGGCACCCTGCAGCGGCTACTCAGCCAACGCCTGCGCCCGTGCATGGGCGCCGATGCCTTGCGCCAGGTGCTTGTCGATATCACCCAGGCCTACGTGCAGCGCGGCTACATCGCCGCGCGTGCCTACCCGGCGCAGACTCCGGCGGACGGCCAGCCGCTGGACATCGTCATCGAAGAAGGCTTCGTCGAGTCCATCGAACTGGCTGACGACAGCCTGCCGGTGTCGCTGGCCAGCGCCTTCCCCGACCTGGTCGGCCGGCCGCTGCACCTGCCCACCCTGGAACAGGGCCTGGACCAGCTCAACCGCCTGCGCAGCATCGACCTGCAGGCCCAGGTGCAACCCGGGGAACTGGACGGCGGTTCCCGCATCCTGCTGACCTCACGCAGCCGCCGCTCACCCTGGGGCCTGCGCGTGGGCTACGGCAATGGCGGCGACACCACCAACGGCCGCCACGGCCTGAGCCTGGTGGCCAGCCGCGACAGCCCCTTGCAGCTCAACGACGTGCTGCAGGCAAGCCTGTTCGGCACCTTCGGCAACGCCCCCAACTACACCCGCGGCCTGGGCCTGTACTACAGCGTGCCCTACGGCGCCTGGACCCTGGGCGCCAGCCTGGGCCACAGCGAACAACGGGCGTTCACCGGCCACGGCGTGCGCCACGACTACACCAGCGACAGCCGCGGCCTGAGCCTGGGCCGCAGCCTGTGGCGCAACCAGCACACCCTGGTCAGCGCCAGCCTGCGGCTGAACCGCAAGACCCGCGACTACCGCCTCAACCATCGGTCAATCGCCCAGCAGGACGCCAGCCTGACCAGCGCTAGCCTGGACCTCAACCTGCTGTGGCTGGGCCGCGCCACCTGGAGCGCGCAACTGGGCTACGCCCACAGCCTGCCGTGGCTGGGCGCCGACACCCGGCCGTTCGAGCAATGGCGCCTGGGCGTGCTGCGCAGCCAGGCCTGGCCCGGCAACCGCCACCAATGGCGCTGGGACAGCAGCCTGGAAGCCCAGTACAGCCCCACCCTGCTGCCGGCCAGCGAGCAGTGGCTGCTGAGCAGCCCCGGCAGCGTGCGCGGCCTGCGCGACAGCAACATCGCCGCCAGCAGCGCGCTGGTGCTGCGCAACAGCCTGAGCCTGGCATTGCCAGTGACGCCGGGGCTGGTACTGACCCCGCACGTAGCCGTGGACTACGGCCGCGGGGGGGGGGCCGCGGCGGGCCCGGGGCGGGCGGGCGCCGCCGCCCGGCGCGGGGGCCCCGGGGCCAGCCTGGGCTGGCGCGGTGGCGAAGTGAAACTCGATTATCGCCACGCCGTGGTGATCAAGGATGGCCCTCCCTCAGAGCCGGGCTTCTGGAACATGGAGCTGAAACTGGACTTCTGATTCATCAATAAGAGAAATAAAAACAATGACTCAGCGACCCCCACGCTTTACCGCCAACCGCCTGCGCTGGGCGATTTCCGCCGCCCTGCTGGGCTCCAGCCTGCCCGCCCTGGGCGACGGACTGGTACCGGCGCCCGGCCCCAACGGCTACGCCGTGCTCAGCGAGCACAATGGGGTGCCCGCACTGGATATCGTGCGCCCGGACGGCCAGGGCCTGTCCGACAACCACATGCAGCAGTTCAACGTCGGCCAACAGGGCCTGGTGCTGAACAACTCGCTGGCAGCCGGCCAGGCGCAACTGGGCCCGCAGCTGGACGCCAACCCGCACCTGCAGGGCCAGGCGGCCAGCACCATCCTGATGCGCGTCGTCGGCCAGGGCGATTCGCGCATCGACGGCCCCCAGGAAATCTTCGGCCAGCGCGCCGACTACCTGCTGTCCAACCCCAACGGCATCAGCCTCAACGGCGCCAGCTTCATCAACGCCAACCGCGCCACCTTCCTGGTGGGCATTCCCGAGCTTGAAGACGGGCGCATCGTGCGCCTGGACGCCAGCCATGAACGCGGCGTGCTGCAGGTAGGCGAGCGCGGCGCCAGCAACGCCGAGGGCGCCCTGGACCTGATCACCCCGCGCCTGGACACCGAGGGCCGGCTGACGGCCCGCGATGACCTCAATGTGCTGATCGGCCGCAACAGCGTCGCTTACGCCGACCGCAGCGTGCTCGGCACCACCCAGCCGACAGCGGGCGCGGTGGATGCGCAGTTGCTGGGCGCGATGCACGCCGGGCGCATTCGCATCATCAGCACCACCGAGGGCGCCGGCGTGCGCATGCCGAAGGCGCAACTGGTCGGCCGCGATGGCGTCGAAGTGGCCAGCCGGGGCGACGTGCAGATCAGCGGCAGCCAGGCCCGCAACGGCGTCATCACTTCCACTGACGGTGACGTGCGCCTGCGCAGTGGCGGCGACCTGCAGCTCACGGCCGTGGACGTCGAGGGGGGCAGCATCACCGCCAAGGCCGGCAAGGCCCTGCGCATGGACACCCTGACCCGCGAGCAGGTCACCAAGGCCCACGACCAGTGGAGCCGCAAGGCCTGGTTCATCCCTACCGAGGAATACTCCAAGCGCACCACCGACACCACCCGCCAGCACCTGGCCACGCGCCTGGAAGCGCGCCAGAACATCCAACTGGAGTCCGGCGCCGATATGCACCTGACCGCCGCCCACTTGAAAGCGCCTGGCGACCTGAGCGTGCACAGCGGTGGCAACCTGACCGTCGACGCCGCCCTGGACAGCAAGGCGAGTTTCCAGACTGTTCGCCACCGCAAGCACTTGTGGCGCGGCGACAGCAACACCACCGACGTGCGCGAGACCGCCCGGGGCAGCAACCTGGAGGGCGGCACCGTGCAGCTCACCAGCGCCGGCGACACCCACGTGCGCGGCAGCCGCCTGCACAGCCAGGGGCCCGGCACCCTGCGCAGCGCCGGCAACGTCACCCTCGACGGCGTCAGCGTGAAGGCCAGCCACGACAAGGACGACTACCGCGGCGACCTGGTAGGCGGCGCCTTCTTCAGCAAGACCGTCAACGACGAACGCCGCAGCAGCGCACCGCACCGCACCGAGGTGCGCTCGGAGAACAACCTGCAGATCATCGCCAATGAAAAAGTAGCGCTGGTCGGCCCCAAGGTCAGCGCCGCCGGCACCACGCAAATCAAGGGCGAACAGGGCGTGGAGCTGCTGCCCGCCGTGGCCGAACGCACCGACACCTCCACCACTCGCAGCCAGGGCTTCACCGTCAAGGCCGGGGAAACCAAGGCCGCCGCCGATGACAAGGCCGGCAGCAAGCAGTACTTCGGCGAAGTCGGCTACGCACGGTTAGACACCCGCAAGGCCAGCTCGGCCAAGACCCACGTTGCCACCGAGGTGTCAGGCGGCAACGTGGCCATCAGCGACAGCACCGCCATCAAGATGGTCGGCGCCAAGGTCGACGGCCAGCAGGGCACGCAGGTGCAGGCACCGGACATCGCCCTGCTCACCGCCCTCGACGAGCAGCACGACAGCGAGCAGGCCACCACCAAGGACGGCGCCCTGCGCCTGACCGGTGGCATGGACCGGGTCGGCAGCGCCTTCAGCGGCGGCGTGGCAAGCCAGGAAAAAACCACCGAGGCCCAGACCCACCAGGCCAGCACCGTGCGCAGCAAAGGCACCACCCAGGTGCTGGCTAAAACACTGCACACCGAGGCCGCGAGCATCATCGGCGAGGGCGAGACCCGCATCCAGGCAGAGAACGCGACCCTGGGCGATGCCCACGACCTGCACAAGGTCACGCAATCGAGCACCAGCACCCGCGGCCACCTGGGCGCCAGCGTCGAATACACCGATCTCACCCGCCCCATCGAGAAAGTGGTCAACGGCGAAGACCAGAGCCGCTTCCAGCACCAGGCCCTGGAAGACAACCTGTTCGCCCCCAGCCTTGGCGCCGACCTGGAGGTCAACCACCAGCAGCGCAAGGCTACAGCCACCAAGGAAACCGCGCGGGTCACCGAGGTCAGTGGTGCCGGCGTGACAGTGAATGTCGAGCAGCAGCTGACCGACATCGGCACACGCTATGAGGCGACCGCCGGCACGCTGGCCTTGAACCTGGGCAGCCACGCGCAGCGCGCCAGCCAGGACCGCGAGGCCACCACCCTCGACCGCCTGGACGTGGACGTCCGCGCGCGGGTGGACAGCAACACCGGCAGTGACATCAACGCCAAGGTGGTCGGCAGCGGCGGCTCGGTGCACAGCAGCAGCGGCGACGCCAAGGCCGTGCCCAGCCTGAACCAGGGCCACGCCGGGGTGCAGATCCAACTGGGCACCGATGGCCGCTATGAAGGCTCGCGCTTCGCCAGCACCCAAGGCCCTGTTGCCATGAAGGCCGGCGGCACAGTAGCCCTTGAACAGGCCAAGGATGAACAGCAGCAGGCCAGCACCAGCATTGACGGCTCCGCCTGGGCCAAGGGCGGCACCAGCCCCACCGCCGGCAAGAGCATGGGCGGCAGCGTTATCGGCAAATACACCACCGCCAGCAGCGCCGACAGCCAGGGCCGCGCCGTCGCGTTCGACACCCCGGGTGCGGTGAGCATCCACGCCGGCAAGCAGGTGAACATGGATGGCCCACGGGTGGGCGCCATCGACCGTCCGGTCGCCAGCGTCGAGGTCATCGCCGGCGACACCGCCAGCATCGGCAGCGTCATCGACACCCACCGGGCCGACGGCCGGGTGTACGGCGGCGGCCTGCAGTTGAGCCTGTCGCGCAATGCTCCCCAGGGTGGCAAGGGCGGCGGCATTGGCGCCAGCCTGGAACTGGGGCAGACGGACGAGCGCAGCACCACCGCCCAGCCGGGCGAGTGGCACGTCAAGGGTAGCGCCAGCGTCGAGGCCGGCAGCAGCGCGGATGCCGCCATCAACGTCGAAGGCCTGAACGTCAACGCCCAGCGCCTGGCACTCACGGCGGACAAAGGCGGCATCGCCGTGGCCAGCGGGCAGACCGACGAGCAGCGCAACAACAAGAGCGTGGGCATCGGCCTGGGCGTCAACGGCGCCAACAGCACCGAGGGCAGCAAGGGCTACAACGCCGTCCATGGTCGCGCCACCCTGGGCCTGGACAAGCTGGCCAGCCAGACCCACCGCAACAGCGAGATCCGCGTCGACCAGTTGCACATCGACAGCCGCCGCGACACCCGCCTGAACGGCGTGCGCGTGGAGGCCGACCAGGTCAGCGGCAACGTTGGCGGTGATCTCGTCGTCGCAAGCCGCCAGGACCAGGTCAACGGCCACGCGGTGACCCTGGACGCGCGACTCAACGCCGAGAAAAACCCCCAGGGCCTGGTGAACGGTGCCACGGCCCTGGCAGGCCCGGCAGGCAGCAAGGTCAAGGAGCAAATCGGCACTGGCCTGCAGAAGGTCGACCTTGGCTTCGCCCCTACCCTGCACCTGGACGTGAACAAGACCCAGCGCGACACCGCCACTGCCGCCAGCGTGGTCACCGGCCGCAACGGCATCGCCCTGAACGTGGACGGCGACACCCACCTCAACGGCGCGCAGCTGAAAAGCCCGCGCGGCCAGGTGGACCTGGGTGGCAGCAACGTCAACACCACCACCTTGAGCGGCAGCGACCATTCGTTCGGGTTGGAAGGCAAGCTGTCACTGGTGCCCGAGGAGATGACCCAGAACCTGATCAACGCCTTCACCGGCACGGCGGACAGCAAGGACCGCACGTCGGACCTGGGGCTGTTGCGTACCAAGGGGCATGATCAGCAGCAAACGTTGGAGGGAGGGATAAAGCACAAGGAGGGATGATGGGTGTGGAGCGCTGACGCGGCCTTTGGCCGCTGCTACGAAAAACCGTAGCAGCGGCCGCAGGCCGCGTCAGGGCCGATCAGAAATCAGCCAGGCGCCACACTTCATAAGCGGGCGCCTCGTAGGGGTGGCTGGCCTTGAGGGCCGCCACCACCGGGTGGATCAGTTCATCCGCCACCACAAGCTCCACCTTCCATTCTTCCACCCGCTCGAGCAGCCCAGCCTGGCCCAGGAACGGCGTTGCGCCGTCCATGGGCCGGAACTGGCCTTGCCCCAGTACCTGCCAGGCGCAGCTGTCGTAGGCGCCGATGCGACCGCCACCGGCGGCAAACACGGCGCTTTTCACAGCGTCCACATGGCTGGGCGGCACGAAGAAGGCAAGCTTGTACACCGCCTTAGTTCACCCAGACGCGGGCGTTGCGGAACATGCGCATCCACGCCGCGTCTTCGTTCCAGTCGTCAGGGCGCCACGAGTTCTGCACGGCACGGAACACACGCTCCGGGTGCGGCATCATGATGGTGACGCGACCGTCGCGGCTGGTCAGGCCGGTGATCCCGCGCGGCGAGCCGTTCGGGTTGGCCGGGTAGGCTTCGGTGACCTTGCCGTGGTTGTCGACGAAACGTAGTGCCACGCAACCCGACACGTCGGCTTCGATCAGCGCCTGCTCGTTGGCGAACTCCGCATGGCCTTCGCCGTGGGCGATGGCGATCGGCATGCGCGAACCGGCCATGCCCTGCAGGAACACCGAGTTCGACTTCTGCACTTCGACCATGGCCACGCGCGCCTCGAACTGCTCCGAGCGGTTGCGCACGAAGTGCGGCCAGAACTCGGTGCCCGGGATCAGCTCGTGCAGGTTGGACATCATCTGGCAACCGTTGCACACGCCCAGGGTGAAGGTGTCGCTGCGCTCGAAGTACTGCTGGAACGCATCGCGGGCACGGGCGTTGAACAGCGCCGACTTGGCCCAGCCTTCACCGGCACCCAGCACGTCGCCGTAGCTGAAGCCACCGCAGGCCACCAGGCCCTTGAACTCGTTCAGGTCGACGCGGCCGGCGAGGATATCGCTCATGTGCACGTCGATGGCGTTGAAGCCGGCGCGGTCGAAGGCGGCAGCCATCTCGACCTGGCCGTTGACGCCCTGCTCACGCAGCACGGCAACCTGTGGGCGAACGTTGGTCTTGATGTACGGCGCGCTGACGTTGTCGTTGACATCGAAGCCCAGCTTGACGCTCAGGCCCGGGTTGTCTTCTTCCAGCAGGGCGTCGAACTCCTGATCGGCACACTCGGCGTTGTCGCGCAGGCGCTGGATCTGGTAGCTGGTCTCGGCCCACTGGCGTTGCAGCAGGCGGCGGTCGCCTTCGAACAGCTGCTCGCCGTTCAGGCTGATGTACACGTGGCCGTTGTTGACCGGCTGGCCGATCACGGCCACGCAGTCACCCAGGCCGGCAGCGCTGAACTGGGCAAGGATGTCGGCGGTGGCGTCCTGGCGAACCTGGATGACCGCGCCCAGCTCTTCGTTGAAGAGGATGGCGTTGATCTCTTCCTTGGCGTGGGTCAGGGTGTCCAGTTGCAGGTCCAGGCCGCAGTGGCCGGCGAAGGCCATTTCCATCACGGTGGCCAGCAGGCCGCCGTCGGAACGGTCGTGGTAGGCCAGCAGGTGGCCGTCGGCGTTCAGGCCCTGGATCACGGCGAAGAAGGCTTTCAGGTCTTCGGCGTCGTCGACGTCCGGCGCGGCCTTGGCCAGCTTGGCGTGGGCCTGGGCCAGGATCGAGGCGCCCATGCGGTTCTGGCCACGGCCCAGGTCGATCAGGATCAGATCGGTCAGGCCCTTGTCCATGCGCAGTTGCGGGGTCAGGGTCTTGCGGATGTCCACCACCGGGGCAAAGCCGGTGATGATCAGCGACATCGGCGAGGTCACGGTCTTCTCGGTGCCCTCGTCGCTCCAGCGGGTCTTCATGGACATGGAGTCCTTGCCCACCGGAATGGTGATGCCCAGCTCAGGGCACAGTTCCATGCCCACGGCCTTGACTGCATCGTACAGACGCGCGTCTTCACCCGGGTGGCCGGCAGCGGACATCCAGTTGGCCGACAGCTTGATGTCGGACATTTTCGCGATGGACGAAGCAGCGATGTTGGTCAGGGTTTCACCCACGGCCATGCGCGCCGATGCCGGGGCATCCAGCAGCGCCAGCGGCGTGCGCTCGCCCATGGCCATGGCTTCGCCGGTGTAGACGTCGAAGCTGGTGGCGGTGACGGCAACGTCAGCCACAGGTACCTGCCACGGGCCTACCATCTGGTCACGGTTGACCAGGCCGGTGATGGTGCGGTCGCCGATGGTGATCAGGAAGCTCTTGCTGGCCACGGCCGGGTGGTGCAGCACGCGCTCGATCGAATCGGCCAGGTCCAGCTGGGCCGGGTCGAAGTCGTCGCCCAGTTCGGTTTCACGCACGGCCGAACGGTGCATGCGTGGGGCCTTGCCCAGCAGCACTTCCAGCGGCATGTCGACGGCGTTGTTGCCGAAGTGGCTGTCGGTCACGGTCAGTTGCGGCTCGGCAGTCGCCTCGCCCACTACCGCGAACGGGCAGCGCTCGCGCTCGCAGATGGCCTGGAAGCGCTCGAAGTCAGCAGCGTCGACGGCCAGCACGTAGCGTTCCTGGGACTCGTTGCTCCAGATTTCCAGCGGCGCCATGCCCGGCTCGTCGTTGGGCACGTTGCGCAGTTCGAAGCGGCCGCCGCGGCCGCCGTCGTTCACCAGTTCCGGGAAGGCGTTGGACAGGCCGCCCGCGCCCACGTCGTGGATGAAGCTGATCGGGTTCTTGTCGCCCAGCTGCCAGCAGCGGTCGATGACCTCCTGGCAGCGACGTTCCATTTCCGGGTTTTCGCGCTGTACCGAGGCGAAGTCCAGGTCAGCCGAGCTGGTGCCGGTGGCCATGGAGGAAGCGGCGCCGCCGCCCAGGCCGATGAGCATGGCCGGGCCGCCGAGCACGATCAGCTTGGAGCCGACGGTGATCTCGCCTTTCTGCACGTGCTCGGCGCGGATGTTGCCCATGCCGCCAGCCAGCATGATCGGCTTGTGGTAGCCGCGCACTTCTTCACCGTGCGGGGTGTCGATGGCCTGCTCGAAGGTACGGAAGTAGCCGGTCAGGGCCGGACGACCGAATTCGTTGTTGAACGCGGCGCCGCCCAGCGGGCCGTCGATCATGATGTCCAGCGGGGTGACGATGCGCTCGGGCTTGCCGTAGGCCTTTTCCCATGGCTGTTCGAAGCCAGGGATGTTCAGGTTCGATACGGTGAAGCCGGTCAGGCCAGCCTTGGGCTTGGCGCCGCGGCCGGTGGCGCCTTCGTCACGGATCTCGCCGCCGGAACCGGTGGAAGCACCCGGGAACGGCGCGATGGCGGTCGGGTGGTTGTGGGTTTCCACCTTCATCAGGATGTGCACCGGCTCCTGCACCGCGCCGTACTGGCGGGTTTCAGGGTTCGGGAAGAAACGCCCGGCCACGCTGCCGACGATCACCGAGGCGTTGTCCTTGTAAGCGGACAGCACGCCTTCGTTGTGCATCTGGTAGGTGTTCTTGATCATGCCGAACAGGCTTTTTTCCTGGCTCTGGCCGTCAATGTCCCAACTGGCGTTGAAGATCTTGTGGCGGCAGTGCTCGGAGTTCGCCTGGGCGAACATCATCAGCTCGATGTCGTGGGGGTTGCGCCCCAGGCCTTCGAAGCTCTTGACCAGGTAGTCGATCTCGTCTTCGGCCAGGGCCAGGCCCAGCTCGACGTTGGCTTTTTCCAGCGCGGCGCGGCCGCCGCCCAGCACGTCGATGGCGGTCAGCGGTTTTGGCTCGGCATGGCTGAACAGGCCGGCGGCCTCTTCCAGCTTGCTCAGCACCACCTGGGTCATACGGTCGTGCAGCAGGCCGGCGACGACTTGCGCCTCGGCTTCGCTGAACTCACCGCTGACATAGAAGGCAATGCCGCGTTCCAGGCGCTGGACGTTGCCCAGGCCACAGTTGTGGGCGATATCGCTGGCCTTGCTCGACCATGGCGAAATGGTGCCGAAGCGCGGCATGACCAGGAACAGGCGGCCGTTTGGCTCCTGCACTGGCACGCTCGGGCCGTACTTGAGAAGACGAGCAAGCACTTGCTGCTCATCGGCGGTCAGCTCGCCGGTAACTTCGGCGAAGTGGGCAAATTCAGCGTACAAGCCACTTACAGCGGGGACCTTCTGGCTCAGTTGCTCGAGTAATTTACCGTGGCGAAAGGCAGAAAGGGCAGGAGCGCCGCGCAGGATCAACATCTTCGGGACAGCCTCAGAAAGGGGTGTGCTTAGAGGCCGTGCATTCTAGCGTAAACCGCCGCCGCAGGCACCCAAAACGGTAATCCTGGCGCCAGCCGGGCATCTGGCGGCATATCCTGTCTCAAGAGTCAAATAAATTTCCCCGTAGCAGCTGCCGAAGGCGGCGTCCCTGGGCGCCATCGTGGTGCGGCCGGACGCAGCCTTCGGCAGCTGCTACGGGGATTGCGCAACGCCTAGCAGAACGGCGTGATGCTGTCGAGATATGGCGCCCCTCGCGCTTTGCGTATACTGCTAGGATGCATTCAAAGACTGCCTCACGCCCGCGCTTCGCCAAATGGCTGATCGCAACCGGTCTACTCCTACTGCTCAACGGCTGCGTCGACAAACCCAGCACGCTCGAGCGAGTCAAGGAGGACGGCGTATTGCGCGTGATTACCCGCAACAGCCCCGCCACCTACTTCCAGGATCGCAACGGCGAAACCGGTTTCGAGTACGAACTGGTCAAGCGTTTCGCCGATGACCTTGGGGTGGAACTGAAGATCGAGACCGCCGACAACCTCGACGACCTGTTCAACCAGGTGGGCAAGCCCAATGGCCCGGTGCTGGCCGCCGCAGGCCTGGTGGCCGACGACCAGCGCAAGACCCAGGTGCGTTTCTCCCACCCGTACCTGGAAGTGACCCCGCAGGTCATCTACCGCAACGGCCAATCGCGCCCCACCGACGCCAGCGACCTGGTGGGCAAGAAAATCATGGTGCTCAAGGGCAGCAGCCATGCCGCGCAACTGGCCGAACTTAAAAAGCGTTATCCCGGCATACAATACGAAGAATCCGACGCGGTGGAGGTCGTGGACCTACTGCGCATGGTGGACGAAGGTCAGATCGATCTGACACTGGTGGACTCCAACGAGCTGGCGATGAACCAGGTCTACTTTCCCAACGTACGCGTCGCCTTCGACCTCGGCGATGCCCAGCAGCAGCGCTGGGCCGTGGCCGCCGGCGAAGACAACAGCCTGCTCAACGAGATCAACAGCTACCTGGACAAGGTGCAGAAGAACGGCACCCTGCAGCGCCTGAAAGACCGTTACTACGGCCACGTGGACGTGCTCGGCTACGTGGGCGCCTACACCTTCGCCCAGCACCTGCAGCAGCGCCTGCCGCACTTCGAGAAGCACTTCCACGCCGCCGCCAAGGACGAACAGGTGGACTGGCGCCTGCTGGCTGCCATCGGCTACCAGGAATCCATGTGGCAGGCCGACGTGACCTCCAAGACCGGCGTGCGCGGGCTGATGATGCTGACCCAGAACACCGCCCAGGCCATGGGCGTGGCCAACCGCCTGGACCCCAAGCAGAGCATCGAGGGCGGCGCCAAGTACTTCGCCCTGGTGCGTGACCAGCTCGATGACAAGATCGCCGAACCGGACCGCACCTGGTTCGCCCTGGCCGCCTACAACGTGGGCAGCGGCCACCTGGACGACGCCCGCCAGCTAGCCAAGAACGAAGGCCTGGACCCCAACAAGTGGCTGGACGTGAAGAAGATGCTGCCGCGCCTGTCGCAGAAGCAGTGGTACCGCAAGACCCGCTACGGCTATGCCCGCGGCGGCGAACCGGTGCACTTCGTGGCCAACATCCGCCGCTATTACGACATCCTCACCTGGGTGACCCAGCCGCAGCTTGAAGGCGGCCAGGTAGCCGACAGCAACCTGCACACGCCAGGGGTCAACAAGGCCAAGCCAGCGCAGGACAACCCCTCCCTCTGACCCGTAGCAGCGGCCGCAGGCCGCGTCCCCCACACCGCGGTTATGCAGGCCAATCGCGGGACGCGGCCTGGCGGCCGCTGCTACGGGTGCATTGGGTCAGGGTTTGGCGCGGCGGGCCTTGAAGAATTCACTGAGAATGGCACCGCACTCCTCCGCCAGCACCCCACCCTCGATCATCACCCGGTGGTTCAGGAAGCCCTGGCTGAAGAACTGCCCCTGGCTCTGAGCCACACCAGCCTTGGGCTCCAGCGCGCCATAGACCACGCGGCTGACCCGCGAATGCACGATCAGCCCTGCGCACATGCTGCAAGGCTCCAGAGTGACGTACAGGGTGCTGCCGGGCAGCCGGTAGTTGCTCGCCGCCTGGGCGGCGTTGCGGATGGCGACCATCTCGGCGTGGGCGCTGGGGTCGCTGCCGCTGATGGGGCAGTTGAAGCCGCGGCCGACGATTTCCCCGTTGTGCACCAGCACCGCGCCCACCGGCACTTCGCCCATGGCCGCGCCCTGGGCGGCCAGGGCCAGGGCCTCGCGCATGAAGTGCTGGTCGCGGCTGCGGTCGACGATCAGAGGCTGGCGCATCTCACGCCACCTCGATCGCGGCCATCAGGCCGGTTTCCATGTGGTCCACCACATGGCAGTGGAACATCCAGGTACCCGGGTTGTCCGCCACCAGTGCCACCTGGGCGCGCTCGTGCTTGCCCAGCAGGTAGGTGTCGGTGAAGTACGGCACGATGGTGCGGCGATTGGACGCGATCACCTTGAAGGTCATGCCATGCAAATGGATGGGGTGCTGGTACTGGGTCATGTTCTTCAGTTCGAAAATATAGCTGTTGCCCCGGCTCAGCCGGGCAATGGGCCGGTCGGCGCAGGTCTTGTCGGTGATATCCCAGGCCTGGCCGTTGAACTGCCAGAAGCTGGGCGGGCGGCCATTATCCCCTTGCGCGGCCGCCGAGCCTACCCATTCCACGTTGAAAACCAGCTTTTCGGCACGGGCCAGGTCGGGCTCGGCCACCGGGTTGGCCGGTAGCGGTGGCGGCCATGCCCCCGGCGGCATGGCGGTGGCCACCGACCGCAGGGTGCCCAGCCGCACCGGACCGTCGCGCACGGCAACCTCTTCGCCGGCCGGTGGCATGCGCACCGCCACGCAGGCGCGCATGCCCGGCCCCAGCCAGTAATCCTCGCCGAACGCGCGAGGCTCGATGGGGTTGCCGTCCAGGGCGTACAGGCGCACCTGGTCAGTACCGCGGAAATTGAGCCGGTAGGTGGCCGTATTGTCGACGTTCAGCAGGCGCAGGCGCACGACCTGCCCTGCTGGCAGGTCAATCGTCGCCTGCGGCACGCCATTGATACTCGACAGCCGCCCCAGCGTACCCACCCGCGCCGCCTCGCGGGCCACGCTGAACGGCACGAAGGCACCCTGCTCGTCTACGTGCCAGCTTTTCAGGCTCAGGGTGGCCTCATGGGCGAAGCCGGTGGGCGCGCGCTCCTCGACGATCAGCGGCCCCACCAGGCCGCGCCCCAGCTGCTCGGTGCTGGCCACGTGGGGGTGGTACCAGAAGGTGCCAGCGTCGGGGACCCGGAAGCGATAGTCGAAATACTCGCCCGGCAGCACCGGCAGCTGCGACACGTAGGGCACGCCGTCCATCTCCAGCGGCAGGCGAATGCCGTGCCAGTGAATGGTGGTGGGTACCGGCAGGCGGTTGATGAAACGCACCCGCAGCCATTCGCCCTGGCGCACCCGCAGCTCGGCGCCAGGGGCCGAGCCGCCAAAGGCCCAGGCCGGGGTGACCTGGCCGGGTACCAGCTCAAGGTCCAGCGGCGCGGCGATCAGCTCAAAGTCATGCCCCGCCTGGTCGGCGCGGCGGCCCAGCCAGTAGTGCGCCGCGCCGCCGGCGCTGGCACCGACCAGTGCGAGGCCGGCGAGCCCTGCAAGTGTCTGGCGACGAGTGAAAGACATGCTGGCGCCCCCTCGAAATCAACAAAGGCGCGCACGATACACCGCCACAGGGCCGACAAAGGCGCCGGAAACATCTTGCGAAAAAATCCCCTGGGGCGAGCCTTACACAACTACCACCCACCTGCGCCCAGCCTCCCCACACTCAGGCCTTTCTCACCCAAAGGAAGGCCCACCATGACCACTGCCCATCAACCAGGCGCCGCCGACCGCCAGGCCCTGATCGACATCGCCAAGCGCATTGCCGACACCCTGCCCGACATGCGCCAGAAGGCCCGCGACACCGCCAACCTGATCCTCCATCGCCACACGGGCGCCTACGGCGAGCCCGACACTATCTGGTGGCACCGCTGGAAGAACGGCAACACCAGCCCGCGCACCTATTCAGGCTGGGAGCATTACGGCAAACCGGTGGAATCCTTCACCCTGCCACAACTGGTCATGCATCGTTTCCACACCGGGGACCAGGACAACGCCGACCTGCTGCACATGTGGGGCGGGTTCTACAGCAAGGGCCCCAACGAGCGCTTCTACGACGAGAAAACCGAGATTCGCCTCGAACCCCAGGACGTGCTCAATGACTTCTGGGGCCTGGACTTCGCCGGCCACTTTCGCAAAGACCTTGATCAGTTCTGGGCCCATCATGCGGGTGATTTCCGCGTCATGGCCAAGGCCAACTTCCTCGCCAAGGCCCTGGAAGACCGCGAGGCGCGACGGCTGTCCGACCCGCAGTTCCAACTGCTGGTAAAGGCCGTGGCTGGCGAGGTGACCTGGCCTATCAGCGTGCAGGCGCTGCGCACCGAGATTTCCCCCACTGGCCCGCTGAAGGTCTACGCCTTCGACATCGGCGGCCACATCGCCACTGACATCCTGCGCATCGTCGACCAGGACGGCTGGCAATACCTGTACATGCCCGGCACGGTGAACACCTTCCACGCGTTCGAAACCGACCAGGACCTGTACTGGTGGGTGCTGTCGCAAACCAACATGGCGCAGAACCGCGCGCACTTCATGAGCCACTGGCCGCTGTCGGCCAACGACGGCGATGACGCCCTGCACCACAGCCTCGACCTGCTGTTCCAGGCCTGGGGCAAGAACCACGCGAAACCTATCAACCGCCTGAAGATAGCCCTGGTGGAGGATCCCTTCACCTTCCTCGCCGACACCAGCCGCCAGCGCATGTACGACGACATGCAGATGCTGCTGCACAGCAATGGCCAGCTACGCGAGCAAATGTGGGTCGGCTACCTGAAAGCGTTCGGCCAGGCGTTCGGGGGGCTGGCCGCCCTGCATTGGCCCATTGCCTTGGCGGTGGTGGGCGCCGGCATCGCCGAGATGGGCCTGCACATCGATGAAGCCGTCAATGGCCACGACACCGCCGAGCGCAAGCAGGCGACCATTGCCGCGATCACCAGCGCCGTGGACGTGCTGTTCAACGCCACGTTCCTGTGGACGCCCGCAGAAGAGGCGGTCGCCAGTGAATTCCACCCGCCTGCCACCCACATCGCCATGCCCGACATCGAGCCATTGCTGCCAGCCCCCTACAATGCGCCGGAGATCGCCGACCTGCTGGCACCGCTGGAAACCAACGAACTGGTGGACGGCAAGTCCCTGGGCCGCAGCGGCCGCAGGCGTGGCGTCTATGAGGACACCCATGGCCAGGACTACATCGAAATGGGCGACATGACCTACCAGGTGCGCTGGGCCAGCGACATCAACCGCTGGACCATCATCGACCCGGCCAACCCCTATTCCTTCTACCAGAGCGTGCCCGTGCAGTTGAACGCCGAAGGCGTGTGGGAACCCTTGGAACGCCTGAAGCTCAAGGCCGGCGGCAAGATCTTCGGCAAGCTGCCGTGGGGCAACCCGGTTGCACGCCCCAGCGCAGCCCTTACTCCCACGTTTCGCTATGACATGCCCGAGGCGCTGCGCCCGCTGTTGCAGGACGGCGCCAATGGCTCGGCCGACCTGCTGATCAGCGGCGTCCACGCCGACCTCCATACCCCCGGTTCCATACAGGCCTACAGCGCGTTTCGCGCCCTGCGCGACCAGCTTGTCAGCGACACCCTCACGTTCTTCCAGGACTTTACCCCGCCGGCTCGCCCGACCATTCCCGACCTGGACGTAGTGGCCGCGCAACCAACGATCATCAAGGGCATCTACGCCAACGCCGACGGCCTGGTGATTGGCGAATCCCACAGCAGCGTCGCCAGCAAGAAATTCCTCATCGACAACATGCCGCTGCTGGCCAGGGAGAGAGTGCGCACCTTGTTCATGGAGCATTTGCTGACTGACTTCCACCAGGTGCACCTGGACGCCTATGCCCGTACGGGCAACATGCCGGGCGAACTCAAGGCGTACCTGCGCAAAATGGACGGCGGTTTCCACACCGACCCATCCGGCCGCTACACCTTCCTGGAATTGGTCAAGTCCGCCCACCGCAACCATATCCGCATCCAGGCCATCGACTGCATGGCCAGCTACCGCCAGGCGGGCCTGCTGGACACCACCGACACCCTGCGCCAGCAGACCATGAACTACTTCGCCCATACGGTGATCGCCGCCGATCGTGAAACCCGGGGTGCCGGCAGGTGGGTGGCGCTGGTCGGCAACACCCACGCCAACACTTTCAAGGGCGTGCCCGGCGTGGCCGAACTGGAAGGCGCCATCGGCTTGCGCGTGGCGGACGTGCCGGCCAACGCGGCCCGTGGCGTGCGCGCGGACACCGGCGTCCACCCCGCAGACTCTGGTTTCAACGGTCCCGGCGGGCTAGTCAAGGGTGACCTCTACTACCCCATGGGCACCCTGCGCCAGGCGCGCGACCTGGAACACGAACTGTCGGCGCCGGGCATGTTCACCATCGACACGGTGCAGGTGTTCAAGGAACTGATCCACCGCAGCGCCGATGGCTCGCTGGTGTTCACCGAACTGAAAAAGGACGGCGAGATGATCTACATCGAACGGCCGCGCTGGGCCGCGGTGCACAAGCGGCGCTTCGACAACACCCGCGAGCTGATCACGGCGTTGACGATGATTGGGTTGAAGTACGTAGGATAATGCCTGCACTCCCTGGCCGTGATCTGCATGCGCGGCCAGGGAGAAGAACGAACGCGCCCCGTCAGAAGATCAGAAGAAAATCGCCGGGCTCACCGAGAATCGCTTGCTCAGCGCGTCGATGTGATCCTTCGTGAGATTGCGACCGCGACCATTGAGAATCTTCGACACCAGCGATTTGCTGCCGATCTCAGGCAAATCAGCCACGCCGAGGTGGTGTTGTTCCATGAGCAGCTTCAAGACGTCGACACCATTCATCTGAGCGACCTTGGCATCAAAGCTTTCAAAGGCAGGCGACTCACGCTCCCAGCGCTCGATGGAATTGGACAGAATCTCGATCAAGATCCGATTGGCATCGTAGTCATCCACCAGTTGGTCCATCAGCGCCAACGCCTGGCTGTAGTCAGCGTCGTCACTGATATGGCCGATGAATGAAGCACCTTCTAGCAGGGCACGGGCCCGCTCCTTGATTACAGAAATATCCATTTTATTCACGCTCCTGCCGGTAGCGATTGCACAGCTTGTCGTATTCGCCATGGGGGACGATGTGCTTTACGTACATTCGATTATCCCGAAAGGCTATGAATGCGATCATTCGAAGGGTGTTGCCGCCAATATCGATTACCCACCATTTGTCCCGGTAACGAAAATTATCCAGGGACGGAAAAGCGCATCGAAGCTGCGTGGGCGTATCGAAATCGCCAGCGCGCAGCGCTTTGTAGGTTCGCGCAATGGCATCCGCCTGATTTGGGAATGCCTTGCAGGCGTCATCGAACGGCTTCTTGGAAATCACATGCATAGTCGAGCGAGTGTCCTTACAAGGATGGCGAAAAGTTGACATTTTGTCAACCACAATGGATCACCCTTTGCCTCCCTGCAAAGCGCGTCCACCCCCAAGGATACGTTTCCCATCCTCCCCCAGCGTCGCGTAATCGTCACGAAATATGGCGAACGCTCCGGGACATCCGGGCATTACCTGCTTCCATAAAAAAACCGCCCGGAGCCAAAGCCCCGGGCGGTTTTCATTGGTGCCATCGACCCTTAGGCCAACTGCATCATTCCCACTCTATTATCAATAGATCTTAAAAACCCATAAAATTCAATAGATTGTCGCATAATCAGCCGATAGCACCATAAAAAAACCATGTTCACTCCTAAGTGTCGAGCATATCCCACTCATCTCCGAGCACCCAGCGTATTGCAGACAGCTTGCCATTGATCATCCCCCACTCAAAGTCGGTCCACGGCCCTAGCTCTTCGGTGCCCAACTCTTCTTCAGCGCTTTTCATTGCGGCAAGCATCCCCTCCCAAATCGTATCGACCAGTAAGTTCCGCCGCTCCTCCGGAGCGGATTGGTCCCACACCTCTTTGGTCACGAGCTTTGCTTGACCGCCTTCGACGCGAGCGATGATGCTCCATTTTCTGTTGTACCAAACCTGTGTTGTCAGGTTGTTTTCTGCCTCAAGCAGTTCAGAAAGCTGCCTAGGGTCTTGGCTGTATTCGCGCTCGAATCTGGTCTCTTCGATCAGGTCGCTCGCAAACTCGCTGAGCACCACACTTAGGTTGGTTTCGTATCGCGATCTCACACCATCAAAGAGCGACGCCAGATCAGGGTGAGGGACACGTGTGTCAGCTCCCTTTTGGCTGAAATCGTGAATGTTGTGGGTCACAAACGCGAACACGTCCTCATCTGTGCGCGCGGCTACGGCGTCAATGTAAGTCTCGATGATGATGGCATCACCAATCCCGTTCATTTGCCGGTGAAACGGGGCAACCTTGGCAATAGCTCGATCCGCAGCGCGCACCTTGATGTGATCGCTGACAGGTACTGGTGTAGCCTCCCCTAATAACTTTTCGATCAAGTCCACCGCCTCGTTCACAGCCTCTCCGCCACTAGCAACCCGGTGATCGACTTCGTTTAGCTGCTTCAGCGTGGCATCCCGCCCTTCTTCAGGGGCGAATTGCATAATCGCCTCCCTGACACGTTTGAAGTGGCTGGAAAGACTGGCTCGACTAGCGGCCATGACTCGATCGCGATTCCGCGCAAATTCCTCAATGATGATCTGCGGCATGATAAGCACGACCTCGCCTGCATCGGCCATTGCGGACAAGGCGTCCAGCAACGGAAGGTGGCGGGGATCTTTCGTAAGGTCGAGCCACACCGATGTATCGATCAACAGGTTCAATTTCATTCGTGCTCCTTCCATTTCGTGCTGACATCGACTGTAGAGTCTGTTCCATCCACCCCTTGCAGCTGACGCAACAGGACCGTACCTTCGGCAAAGTCGCCGCCCTGACGTACCTCGGCGAGCAGTGCGTCTGCGTAAGCCGGATGTGCGCGGAAATAGGCAATCATAGCCTCATCATGAGGCCGATCTTTCATTGGCATCATCCTTCCCTCAAAGACCATCGTTCCGTTCACCCCGCCTACGGCACCAGACCAGCCAAAACGGGAGTATTAAACGTCCCAGCAACCTTGGTTCCAAACTGAAACCACGTTCGGCACCCGTTGCTGCGCTACAGATAGTGTGAAGCGATCTATCCAAGACAGATGCGTTTTTACAGTATCGCGCTCATCCACCGACTTGCTCATCTGGTAGAAAAAGGATAGCTATATGATATCATTCCTCCTCTCAAGCACTGCATGACCGTGTGATGAAAGGAGTCAACATGAGCGACGAGGAAGCCAGCAAGTACCCGCATAGCGCCATTTCCACTTGGAGTGGATTCGTCTACCAAGGCAAAGTAGCGCTTTATCATTGCCTGAAACTGATCAATCAAGGCGACTGTGATTTCCAGCTACAGCTCGACAGCACAGACGATTTTGCCATTTATAAAAACAATGAATTAATAAGTGCCCATCAGGTAAAAGCCAAAATTGGTGACTATCGCAGCAACTATAAGGACGCTTTAAAAAAGTCAGCTGCAATTGAACTCGACAGAATCGCAGGAACCAAAAGATATTTTCACATATCCCAACCCATCAACGACAATAGCGACTACGTAGACGCCAACCACGAGCGAGTTGAATTTTATGCCTACGGTGACCTTCGCCACTGCGAGCTTGACAAGATTGAAGAGCTAACAAAACAGGTAATCAAGGAAATTTTTACCCGACAGGCAGTAGTTTACGATGATAGCCTTGTAGACTCTAACTACTGCCTACTATCTGACAAAATCAGCTCTCAAGCGCTAGTGATTCACGCAAAAATACAAAATGAAGGTGACGCTCAGCGTATAGCAGCATATGAACATCGAGTGCCTGCGGAAAGCATTCTTAGTGACATATTGGATGCGAATCCATACGAAAGAAAAGACTATTTCGCAATTGAGCTGAAGGCACGCCTCCACACCCACTTAGAAGAAAGGTTAGCTGATTCGCTCCCAGGTATGTCGGACGCAGCGTATGAAAGAGCGCGACGCATCTACGAACTTATAAGACTCTCTGAGGGTGGCGACTTCAAAATACTTTGCCAACTCATGAAGCCTTCAGAAAAATTCTCACGCATCCAAAGTTCAGATATACGTCGATACTCGGACCTTCTGCACACAATCAATATTGAGCCTATTTTAAAACGACTACCACACTACTTAGACAACGACAATAAATTTTATGCACCAACAGCACTATACCTACCAGAACCAACAGACAAAAAATACTGCACCTCTGAGATAATCGCCGAAATAAAAGATAATGACGATCTAGGCAGGCTACTCTTCGAATTTAACAATCTAATTGCAGCCAAGGCCAACGAGAGCTTCACAATCGATACAAAGTACACAAATTGCTTCGATACAATCTCCACCGACGATCAAGACCGCATCGACAGCAATATTACAAAAAGTTTGTGCATCAGCATTTTAACAAAAGACGACGCAGAGGCGCGACTTAAATGATTATTGACCTCATTCACCAAGCCCTAGATGCACACAATTTCTCCAAAGTACATGAGAACGACAGTACTGGCTTCTATGTTCGTGAAGACGGTACGGCGATCAGATTTGCAGTCTTGCACAGGTTAGACAGCTTGATGAAGCCCGGCGAACTCAATGCCATCATCAACCAGTCAGCACCAGTGGAATTTATATCTGATCCAGCATTTAAAAAGAATTGCGATCTAATCTGCATTCATCACCTCGACAAACTTGCCGAATTCAAAAACCACGAAGAGCAGATTTTTGAAATTGAAGAAGATCCTCATTTCTATAAAAAATATGTGCTTTACTACAGCGACACTGAGATCGAAGCTATTAAGGGACTAAATTTCGCCAAGCTAAACGAATTGATTTCAGACAAAGCGCAATTTGACATATACAAAAACGAACCCACAGCAGCTACCAAATACAGTGCAGCTGCGAAAATATTCATTAAGCTGCCATTTTTGGCGCTTCACATCAATAAAGTGGAGCTCGTACCCCTTCGCTTACAAATTGACGAGGCTGTGGCAGAAGCCGACCTAAGCAAGACTTATGAAACGATAAAGAAACACGGCCAACTAAATATCGAAGACTTGATCAAGGAACTGATTAGCGATGAACTGGCAAATTTCCAAAATTGAAATTTCAAGCTTTAAAGCTTTCAAACAAATCCATCTTGATTTTGGCGACTCTTCACTCTTGACATTGGATGGCCCCAACGGCTTTGGCAAAACAAGTGTATTTGATGCAATTGAATTATTGCTAACCGGCGGAATAAAGCGAATCTGTCACTTATTCACTACCCTAATGATGGGGAAAAGAACAAATTATGAAGACAACCTGCTTTGGAATAACCGCTCCGGCAATAAAGATCTAGCAATCAAAATAGAGTTCTTCAATGGCTCGCGCAAGCTTATTCTAGCTAGGCATACTCCCGCAGCAGACTTTGACGAGAAATCAAACAATCGAGCAGACCAGTTTACGCACCTCATGCTTTACGAGTTACCTGAGTTTTCGTCAAACGATTACGTAGCAGAAAATCTTCGGAACGAAAGTTTCATCGAGGAGCTTTTTGGCAAAAATTTTAAAGAAAACTTTTCTTACTTAAATTATTTAGAGCAGGGCCAAAACCAGCTTCTCCACTCGCGAGTAGACAAGCGCAAAGAAGCATTAAATAACCTTTTCAACATCAGCGACGTAAAAACAGAGACAGATAACTGCAAAACTATCGCTTTGCGGCTTACGAAGTTCATCGGTGATCCAAAGCGTGCTGCAGATTTATCAAGGTTGGAGTCAGAATCTGGCTTGCTGAAGGGAATGATTCAGGCAGACTTAGGAGCAATTGAATATAAAAAGACTTCCACAGCAGCGTTGCAACCTGGCTGGGATAAAGAGAACCCCTTTCCCACCTACTCTGTGGAAATCCACGGAGAATACATCGAGAACATCCAACGCCTTCAAAGACTGGTTGTACTAAAAGGTGCAATACAGGTCAGAGACAAGAACGAGTCGATTGAAAATTATATTGAACTTAACAAGGACTCGATCAAAAGTCTGGCGCGTTTCGGCAATGACTTGAACAAACTGGATGACCTCGAAGAGACCAAAAAAGAGTTAAATGAATTGCTCAAACGCGGGGGTATTATCAAACGCGGAGCTACAGTCATTAACGCCAATGAAGCCAAGAGCCTTACTGGATGGACCCAAGGGCGTTTGGAATGGTTTATTGAGCAAATAATTACCCGCAACTCCCTTCAGCAAAAGAACAGTTCCAATACCAATGCTGCAGCCGAGCTGAATCGTCTGAAAGCAGAACTGATAGCTGAGCACTCTAAACTCTATCCTGACGATCAGCATTGCCCAATGTGTGGGGCCGACTGGCAATCCCATGACGCGATGTTGCAAAAGATTGAGCTCAGATCACAGCAGATCAATGACGCGCTAAGCGCTGATGGCCAGACCTTGATAAACCTCACAGGGTTGATGGCTGCGGAGTTGACTTTAATTGACGCTCAGATCCAAGGCCGGGCAGCGGAGCTATCCGTAGGTTACAGCAGCGCCCTACACACTGCCCTGCTCCGTGATAAAGCTCGGTTGCCGGCGATTAACCATCTCGCCGCCCGGCTTCAAGCTTTAGGCGTACAGCTCAACCACTCATTTTCCGAAAATGAGGAGGAGATAGACACTCGTACTCAGGCTCTGACAGCTTTCATCAGAAGTCAGAAAACATCCGAGACAGAACCCCTTCCGCAAGACTGGAGAAGTGTCATCACCTCTGCCTTCAAAGAGCTGCAAGATTTCTATATTGTTGAGTCTCAAACGCTTAAAGACAAAGAGCTTTATATCGTAGCTAAAGCAAACGAGGCACAAAGCAGCAGACTGAAGCAGTGTCTTGACGAGCTACAGATCATTCAGCGTGAAACGAAAGCAGCGCAGGCTGCTAAAGCCAAGGTCAACAACCTAAAGTCTACCTTGGAGAAAACAGAACGCAGTTACTCTGAACAAACTATTGCTGAAATTGAGCTGATATTCCATATCTATAGTGGACGGCTCATCCAGAACTATCAGCGTGGTTTGGGTCTATTTATTGAAAGCAAAGACGGTAAGGAGCTTAGGTTCCTGACCGCTGAAAAGTCTGAGTATGATGCGATTCTCTCGATGAGCTCCGGGCAGGTGTCGGCACTCAGCCTGGGCTTTTTCCTCTCGCTGAATAGAGTTTATTCAAGCGTACCGCTGATATTGATCGATGACCCGTCCCAGTCGTTGGATGAGGTAAATATCGCCTCTTTAACTGATCTACTTCGCTGTGAGTTCAGCAATCGCCAGTTGGTAGTTTCCTCGCACGAGGATGATATTTCCTCGTATATGCGTTACCGATTCGCCAAAGCTGGCTTGAGCACCCGATCGTTAAACATGCAACGCTTGGCTAAGGAAACTTTAGTCTCCGCAGGTTGATTCGCCATAATTGGGGCACATGGAACGTGCCCCTTGTCTAAGATCGGCTTCACAGGTCATGTTTTTGAGTTTGAACAATAGATCCCATCTTCATCCCTACGGCCACCTGCAATCTCCGAAACTCCACCATTATGCTCTCTACGTCAGTGGCATTCGCTCCTTGACCGCGCTTCTCTGCGAGCCAGATTTTCAACAGTCCCGCAACCCGCCCAAGGTCGCCATTGACCTTGGCCAGATCGGCCACGGCGTTCAGGTCAACGACCGATCGTATCGGCGTGTTCAATCCTAGCGCCCGCAGGTAGCCTGAACGGGACATGCCTGCTTTTTCGGCGCGCTCTGTGATGGTCGCCTTTTCCTCGTCAGTCACCCACACCTCTATTGGCTTTCCACGCCTTCGAGGCTGGGCATTCTCTTTGGTGCCCTCTTTCATGACTTGCGCTCCTGTTGTTGCTTTTCAGCTTTTAGACGCGGCAGCGGCTGGGGCCACGCAGAGCAAGATACTGTTGAGCTGCAGGCGAATAAGGTGCGGTGTTGGATGGGTTCGGGCTCGCCCGTACCCGTACAACACACATCTTGCCGTCTATTTCTATGCGATTCTATGCAACTTGAGCAGAGATGCCATTTACATTTCATCTAGTCGCGTAGATTCGCGTAGATTCGCGTACGTTCGCATAGCGTCGCATTAATAAATGGTTTCAATCGCATAGAGTCGCGCAGAATCGCATAAAGCCGTCATAGTGAACTAGGTGAATTGAACTTTCTAACGTCGGGCACCAAAACAGACTGCTTGGTGGCGAGCATGGCTAATTTTGCAAAGCATGCGGCTTGAAATCACGCATCTCGAATGAGAGCATTCATAGGCGTACCCACTTTTACCGAAGAAAATCATCAGATATACCGGAGCAATCAATGGCACGCAAAACTCTCGCTGAGCGCCGTTCTGAGGCCATTTCCGAACTGGAAACCGCTAAAGCACGACTGGCGAAACTCGACAACGAGGCCGCTGAGAGAATCGGCAGAATTGCAATAAAGTCAGGATTGGTTAATCTGAAGCTTACGGACGATCAAGTCCGGGAAGAATTCGACCGAATAGTGGAAAAGATCAGCAAGGGGAATTGACCATGAAGACAGCTCGCCGCATCAGTGCATTTGCCAGTCGACTTGACGAATTGCAAGCCTGCCTCGGTCGGGCCGGTAACCGGGCTACGGAAAATGTTACGGAAGCCCAGCGTATCGCGGCTGAACTGGCTTTATCCCTCGAAGACTGGCATCTGGACGCGCTGCCCATACCTAAGGCGGAGCGTGCCCCCTACCGATCGCAGAATCCATATTACTCAGCACATTGACTCTGCCGCTCTGATTAAAAAGTCCACTTCGGTGGGCTTTTTTGTGTCCGTAAAACGTATAAAACCGGACAGGCTTAATCTCTACCACCCTGGAAATTAAAGCCCTACATATCAGGTCGATAGTTATTTTTCTCAGTCATATGGCGGACAGTTTACGGACAGACCTATCGCACTTTATACGGATAGATAGTTATCCGTATATTTCAAACGGAGCAATATCGATAAATAATAGGGCCGTCAAGGTTAGAAATGAGGTATTCGGTATGAATAGGGAATTACTCATAAAAGCATCGTCCTACTTGTGCAAATCCGGGCGTCATGTGGCGTTGAGCGTTGCGATGGTCGGAACCGGCTTACTTGGCGCGGGGCTATACGTTGCGCCTGCCACGGCTTACGCCATCTACTGCGCAAACTGCTCCACGTTCTATCAGCAGATGTTTGAGTACGCTGAAGCGGTCAACACGGCTCTGAACACGGCCGAGCAACTGCAAACCCAGGTGCAGTAGTATCAAAGCATGATCACCCAAGGCACCGGGTTGCCCGATTCGATGTTCGGCAGTATCGCGGCTGATCTGAAAAGCGTGGTGAACATCTACGACCGCTCGCAGGTGTTGGGCCGCCAAATCCAGAACATGGATTCGCAGTTCAACACGGCTTTCCCCGGTTTCGAGTCGTACCTCAACCAAGCTGCCAACTCGGCTGAGTCACCGGCACAGGATCGCTATCAGACGTGGTCTGAGCAAGGCCGCGATAACGTGAAAACTGCGCTTGAAGCGGCAAACCTCAATACCAGTTCTTTTGAGTCTGAGGGCGTGCAGCTTGACCGCATGATGACCCGTTCACAGTCAGCCGTCGGCCGGATGCAAGCACTTCAGGCGGGCAACGAAATCGCTTCACAGAACGTACAGCAATTGCAAAAGCTGCGCGATCTGGTGGCTACGCAAATCAACATGCAGGGCAACTATCTGGCTCAGCAGGGCGACAGGGCAGCAGCCAGCGAAGCTACCGAACAACAGTTTGAAGCGCGCAAAAACACACGTGGCGGCGTTAAGGGGTATTGAGAATGACTATTTCGAAATGGCTCATCGCGTTGATCTGCTTCGGCTCTGCACTAATCGGTTCAATGGTCACCGTGGCGGTTCAGAGCGACTGCGAGTGTACCTCTGTGACTGAGCACCAACGGCAACAGCATGACGCTGCTGCCTCGTTTGAAGCGCGCCCGAGCACTCGCGGCGGCGTTAAGGGGTACTAGCTATGGATACTCGCCTACTGTTGTTCCTCGCCTTAGCGAGTGCATTCGTGACCGGAGATGCTATGGCCGCGACCGACCTTTCCCATGCCGACACATCGGTGCAGGGCCTACTCGACCTCGTTTTGCAGCAGTCGCACCAGTGGTCAGAAACGCTGTATGACTATGCGATCAGATTATTCTGGCTGCAGGCCTCGATTCAGTTCATCTGGACGTTCATGCCTCTGGTCATGAAGCAAGCCGACTTCGGCGAGATTGTCGGCGAGCTGCTGCGCTTCGTCCTGGTGGTCGGTTTCTTCCTTGCCGTTATGAAATACTCGGTGGAGTGGTCATCTGCCATTGTCGAGAGCTTCCGCGATGCGGCGGCATCTGCGAGCGGCCTCGGGCGCGCTTTAGAACCCGGCGATATGCTGGCGGTTGCACTGGATTTTGGCCGCACCATGGTGAAGGGCATATCAGTATTTTCTCCGGCCAAAGGACTTCTGATCGCAGTTTGCGCAATCCTTGTATTGGCGTGCTTCGCCTTCATCGCTGCATTCATGTTCGTAACGCTCGTCGAGTCTTACGTCATCATCAATGCTTCGGTGCTGTTCTTTGGCTTTGGCGGGTCACAATGGACGCGTGATTTTGCAATCGCCCCAATGCGTTTCACCGTCGCAATCGGAGCCAAGCTGTTCGTCTTAACGCTGATCGTCGGCCTGATCGTTCAGTCGGCCAAGCAGTGGTTGGCCGCCTACACCAATGACGAAGCGTCGTTGATGACGATGGTTGGTCTGGCCTTGGTGTGCTGCTATTTGACAAAGACCATTCCTGACCTCATCGGCGGAATGATAAGTGGCACCTCGATGGGTGGTGGATCAGCCATCGGTGGTATGGCGGCGGCCGGTGCTGCCGGTGCAGCGGCGGCAATCGCAACCATCGCCACAGCCGGGGCTGCCGCTCCTGCTGCTGCCGGTGCCGGTGCAGCGGGTGCCGGGGGCATCACCGGCGGCGGTCTCGCAGGGGCGATCAACTCTAGTTTTGCCGGTGCAAGCTCCGTTGGTGGTGCCGCTCCGTCTGTAGGTGGCGCTACGTCCTCCGGCGTAGGGGCCAGCACTGGCGGAGGCGCACTGACCAAGGGGGCAAGCTCCGCAGGCGCGAAGACTGGCGGTACTGCAGCTACCCCATCGGCGACGCCCAGCAACGGCGTCCAGCAGGCCTGGAAGGCCGCACAGAGCGGCGATGACAATGATCAGAAAGCAACACCGAAAGGGGGAACTGTTAGTTCCGGCAACGCACTGTCCCATGCGGCCAATGGTGGTGCAAAAGCGCTTGGCGTAATCGCCTCGATGACAGTTCCGGGCATGGAGAATGCACACTCAGCGTCGCTTGGCGCTGGTCTTCCACAGACAGCTCACGGTGACTCCAGTTCGCTCAAATCCGCAGCGCCGGCCGCGGAAGCCCCAGGTATGGAATCCAATGTCATTCGACCAGATACGAACACCAGCTCGAATTCCGGTCGCACCGACGTTTCGAGCATAACCTCAAGCAATGACCAGCCGGAGAAATAACCATGAATAGCATTCTGATGTTCGCTGGATTCGTCGTACTCGCCTCCACCTTGGCCATTGCCATGTGGGCGTTCGGCCGCTGGCTACGAAGCAAAGGCTACGGGCCATTGCTCGATAGACTGGATCGACAATTTACCGCATTGCAGCTTCGAGTTAGCCCGCTGGCCCTTTCGGCTTCCTTTCATATGTTTTCCGGAGTGCAACACCTGAATCGCCTCCCGCTGCTAGGTAGCAAGAGCAATGCTGCTCAAGCCCAGCAAATTCTGATGGCGATCCGAGCGGCGCAGGAAGCCCAAAGGCTCGACTCTCCCGGCAACCGCTAACCCTAAAATCCCCCGCCAAAGTGCGGGGGTTTGTTTTCCGGAGACACCAAATCTAAGTAGTACGCACGGACTTGTCTCAGTTCAGCCTTTCAGAAAGCCCCCTACCGGTACTCCATCAGAACGACGCCCCCAGACAGCCATGATCAAAAGCGCGGAAGACTCTGCCATTAGTAATACGCACGGACTTTGAACACCTTGTCCATCAGCTCGGACAGGACACCGTCTAATGCACGGGGGCTTCGCCATTAGTAATACGCACGGACTTGGTACACTGACTCGCCGGTGCGTTTATGTATCTAGAAACCGCCATGACTGATACAGCCATTTGCTTAGCGATGGCCCGCACGCTCAAGCCCTCGCGCCTGAGGGACTGTGCCTTCGCCTGCTTGGAGTTCGCAGCTTCAAGGTAGGCTTCCCGGTCTACCGCACCGGAAGCGCGTCTGCGGCATTCCTCGCGCTTCCTGTGCCGTTCCGCGGCCTCGGCCTGGCTGACGATGGTTTTGAGCTGACGCTGTTCGTCGGTGGTGATCCCGAACAGGTTGATAAGCGTGCCGTTTCGCGGCGTGTAGAGCGGCGCGTAGTCCTTACCACCAAAGCTGATCTTTTCCCCGGCCTCATAGGCTTTAGCCTTGCTGAACAACGTCATAAGCTCTTTCGAGCGGCTATTCCATTGCGGGTCAAGCTCGCGGGCCAGCGCGGCCGCCTCGTGGTACATCTGCTTGCTGTTGGTCGCCCCTGACAGTAGCAGGAAATTCAGCCGCCAAAACAAGTGCTGCATCCGGCTGCCTTCGCTGACGCCGCCGCGCAGCTCAGCGAGCTTGCGCAAGTCTTCGAGGCGATCCCATGCTAGCTGTCTGCCGGAGAACCCGAGCAGATTGTCGGCCTTGCCGCCGGGCACCAGAAGGAAAGGCTTTTTCGTGGCTCGCCGCTCGCGCTGTTCAGCCTGTTCCTGCCGCTGCTGCTCGATTGTCCAGCGTGCCGCCGGTAGCAGCGCCTCGGCCAGATACTCGAAGTTATAGCGGATCGGTTCGCCGTCTGCGCCGCTCTGGACATGAACCACGCGACAGACTTCCCCGCTCTTGCTATTGACCGTCTCCACGGTGCGCAGCACGCGGCTGGCGTCTTTGGCCATCGGGTCAGCGCCGACGTGCGCGAGGCGATCCACAAGATAGCGCTGGCAGGCGTTCCAACGCGGCAGGGCCTGACGCGGAATCGTGCCATCCAGCAGCCACTTGGCCTGTATTCCACGGCCGCTGTAAATCAGCACAGACGGCGACGGCAAACCTTCCTCGCCGCAAAAATACAGTACAGATGCCGCCAGTGCCTCAGGCGTGCGCCCGGCCAGCGCAGGCACCCGGTAAGTGTCGAGGTCGGCAAACAGCAGGCCAAGCCGCAGGAGGTTGACGACTCGCCTATTGGGCCGAACGAACTCAGCTTGGGACATCCACGTGTCACGCTTTTTGTCCAACAAATCGAGTACTTTTGGCATATCAGCCAAGCGATGAGAAGACTGGCGCTTTTCACCTCGGGAGTCGACGAGTAGCGAAAAAAAACCGGCTCTAGTCCTATCGTGGTACATCTGCGCTTCGTCCTGAGAACTGAAAAGCGCAAGCTGTGGACTTGCGCCGGTCAGCTCTATCAGAGCGTTTACAGTGTCTGAGCAAGAACGCGATATCGACCTATGCTCAGGCCCGCCCCGCACCGCTTAGACTGCCATTCCTGGCCTAGGAGCGGGGCCAGACTCCCTGCATGCATCAATCCATTCTTCTACCTCGGCCAAATCCCACACGACCTTGCGGCTACTCACCGCAATGCGACGCGGGAATTTACCCTTCATTTCAAAGTTATAGATCGTGCGCTCACACAGCGGGATCATCGCCAAGAGTGTCTTTTTGTCGATGAGTTTTTTGCTTGATGGATGCATAGCTAGGCCCTACCAGTCACAGCGAATGTGTGCCTGATCGTGCCTTTAGGTGCCTATTGCTTCGACAGAATGATTGGCTAGAATGGTTGACATGAAAAAACAAACGACCATAGCTATTTGGGAGGGGTGTGACGCCTCCGTCACAGAGGCCCTTCGCCGATTCCTAGATCGCTGGGAGCCCTACTCCACAGCATCTAAACGCTATCCGATCGGTCGTCTGGTCGAAGAGCTTATCGACCCTGCCGTGGCGGCATATGCCGAAACGCTTCCATCGCGTTATCAGGGCCATATACCCGGAGCAGGAACAAATGTAGCGTTCAGCGCAATTATGCAACTGATTGGCGTTGCCGCTATGGTCCGCCTACAGCGTCAACTGCTACGAGCCTTTGTTCTGACCCACGACAAGCAATCGGGAGATGATCGCTGCTTCATTGCGACGCTTGAGACGTTGATAGAACTGGTGCTGGCATGTAAGCGCAAGCAACCGTCTAACAAGGATATGGGCGGATTGAACGGTCAACGCTTGAAAGGGTTTTGTAGATTCTGCGGCGCGCGGGCAGAGCTAGCATTGTTCGCAGAAGGTGAAGGCCAGCGTGACCTTGATGAACACCTACGCCTGAGTAACCTGTACTGCTCCACCCACCGCCCAAAGACACCGGATGGATGCTGGAACCCGGCATACAGGCAAGCAATGAGATCTGTAGCGCAGTTCGACCTAGAGCTGGCCAGATTGAGCAGACAATGCGCGATACGAGCAGAGCCTAAGGCAAAGTCAGGTGACGAGCTCGTCGACGCGTATATCTTTCGATACATGCTTAGCCAAACCCTACACCTAGCGGACGAAGCGGAGCTAAGAAATCTCGCTCGACTAATGGTGGACGTCAAGCTGACAGATCGGAGAAAGCAAATCCTCGTACTGCAAAAACTCGGCTTCAACCAGTCAGAAATTGCTCGCAGACTGGATATCGAGCGCCAAGCAGTATCCAAAGCTCTTCGCTCTATCCCTGATTATTTTCGACTTTCGAGAGCATGATTGAATCAAACTGCGCAATTGAACACATAGGACCATACGTCTGCAGTCGACGCGCCCAGTAACTTTCGCTTGATCTTACCAGGCTTTGCATATGAAAGGAAAAAGCAGTCGCCTACGCCGTCCTTTTCCAGCCCGTGTTTCTGAAGAAACTTGGTCGCTTGATTATCTTCATGCCGATATTTAACGTGCCATGGCGGTCTGCTCGTTGCGCTATGGACGATTAAAAAACAATCCAGATCACCCTAACCATCTAGAGCCTTTAATGCATGAAAAATACTACAGAACCCAATGAAAGCTTAGACAACACAGCGGCAGTAGAAGACTTAAAAAGGAGAGCCAAGCAATCTAGGAGAGCAAGACTTTATATAGCTTTAGGCTTATTAGTTTTAATGAGCCTTGCAGTGGCGGCCGTGTTTAGTTCAAGTCAGGCTAAGACATATTCACTCAGCACACTTGCCGAAAAAATCTCCTTTAACAAAATGCGTGACCCTGGGTTATTCTTACGCAAATCCAACGACCTTCTAGAGAAAATTTATCCTGACAACATCATTAATATGGGAAGACGGATGGATGGCGAAGACGTCAAGGAAGAAAAATTCACAACGGATGAGCGCGCCGCCTACATGCGCGAGCTTGAACAGCTAGTGAAATTTTATGAGCGCACTCAGACAGCATATTCGAAGCAACCATTCGTACAAGAAACGCCGGACTGGACAGTTCCGTATCGTCTATGGCCTTTACATTTGGTGCCATAGCTATTTCAATTCTACTATTCCAGACAGCAGTTTCGTTTATAAGGTACTACTCACAACTAGCGGAGCTTTATGACTCACAAGCTAGCGCGCTACTGGCCGCCAACAACGACCCCGAAAAGTTCGTAAAATACTCCGAGATACTTTCCCCATCAGCCGTTAACTTCGGAAAGTCTCCTGTGAGTGTTTACGAACGAGCTTTTGAAGCAATAGCATCAATTAGAGGTAAAGAGACGAAGTAAAGATCGAATATGGCACTCTGAAGAACCCGCCTCCGGCGGGTTCCTTTTCACTACCCGTTCGTTCTCCGAGGCTTCTTCAGCGTCCACTCATCAATCATATCGGCCCAATCCTGCAACATCGCACGACGCTGATCACGGTACTCGGCCTTGTTGTATACGGCGCGCACGCCTTTCTGCTCGTGCGCAACGCATTTCTCGATCCAGTCGGAACTATAGCCCGCCTCGTGTAGCAGCGTGCTGGCCGTGCGGCGTAGGTCGTGGGGACCGAATTTACCTAGAGGCACGCGCTCCTTTTCAGCAAGACGACAGGTCAGCGTCAGCACCTGGTTGACCGTGGCAGCACTCATTGGCAAATCAGAGTCGTAGCGTGACGGCAAAACGTAGTCCGAACCTCCTGCCAAGGTTTTCAACGCAATGAAGAAATCCAATGCCTGCTGGAACAGAAATACCAAATGAGGGTTACGACGCTTCATCCGCTCTTTTGGGATGGTCCATAACGCTTCGCTGAATTTGATCTCACTCCGCGTCGCACTGGTCAGCTCGCTCTTGCGCACCATCGTCAGCAGAAGGAGCTTTGCCGCAGCACGAACCGAAGTCGCGGTACCGATTCTGTCCATGTACTGGTACATCAGCGCAATTTCATCGGGGGTCAACGCACGGCCGCGTGGCTCAAATTTCGCGATACTGGCAGGCCGTACCAGATCTGCCGGGTTCTCAACCTTCTGGCCACGCTCAATGGCCCAACGGAAGACTTGCAGCACGATCTCCCGTGAATGGACGGCGGTTGCAGGCGCACCCCGCTCCACTATGGCGTCCGTCAGCGCTCGCAGATCCTCGTAAGTGATTTCAACCAGCTTCTGATTACCAAACTTCGGCTTCAGCTCACGCTCGTAGACTGATCGACGCATGTCTCGCGTCGAGTCCGCCATCTGGTAACCGCGCAGCCATTTTTCAGCCCAAGCGTCAAAAGTCTCAGCACCCTTCGTGCGTGCCTTTGCACGCGCTTTTTCCTTAGCTGGAGAATTGCCAGCGGCGACCATCTTCTTCGCCTCCCCTAGCCGCTCGCGAGCCTCTGCCAGAGTGATCCCCCCTAAGCCATAACGACCCTACCTGCCGTTGATGAAGTAGTTGTAGCGAAAGGAAATTGACTGGATGCAGTCGGTACCCCGTACCATGCCACACAAACACCGTGCTTGGCGATGCAGAACGCTACCCGAATTGGCCAGACCAAAAAAGCCAAAAGCCCGCAATTACGCGGGCTTCAGGGCATTTTTTGCTAGATCGTGCCGGGCAGTGCCGGACGCGGGATCATTCCCACTCGATCGTCGCAGGCGGCTTGCTCGACACGTCGTAAGTCACGCGCGAAATGCCTTCGATTTCGTTGATGATGCGGCCGCTGACGGTTTCCAGCAGCTCGTAAGGCAGGTGCGCCCAACGTGCGGTCATGAAGTCGATGGTTTCCACGGCGCGCAGCGCCACGACCCAGGCGTAACGACGGCCGTCGCCGACCACGCCTACCGATTTCACCGGCTGGAACACCACGAAGGCCTGGCTGACCTTGTGGTACCAGTCGGCCTTGCGCAGTTCTTCGATGAAGATGTGGTCGGCGCGACGCAGCAGGTCGGCGTATTCCTTCTTCACTTCACCCAGGATGCGCACGCCCAGGCCCGGGCCCGGGAACGGGTGACGGTAAACCATGTCGTACGGCAGGCCCAGTTCCAGGCCCAGGCGGCGGACTTCGTCCTTGAACAGCTCACGCAGCGGCTCGACCAGCTTGAGGTTCATCTCCTCCGGCAGGCCACCCACGTTGTGGTGCGACTTGATCACGTGGGCCTTGCCGCTCTTGGCGCCAGCCGACTCGATCACGTCGGGGTAGATGGTGCCCTGGGCCAGGTACTTGATGTTTTCCAGCTTGCAGGATTCGGCATCGAACACGTCGATGAAGGTGCGGCCGATGATCTTGCGCTTCTTCTCCGGGTCGGCTTCGCCGGCCAGGTTGTTCAGGAACTGGTCTTCGGCGTTGGCGCGGATCACCTTGACACCCATGTTCTCGGCGAACATGGCCATCACTTGCTCGCCTTCGTGCAGGCGCAGCAGGCCGTTGTCGACGAACACGCAGGTCAGCTGGTCGCCGATGGCCTTGTGCAGCAGGGCCGCAACCACGGACGAGTCAACACCGCCGGACAGGCCCAGCAGGACGTTGTCGGTGCCGACCTGGGCGCGGATGTTGGCGATGGCGTCTTCGGCGATCTTCGACGGGGTCCACAGGGCTTCACATTCGCAGATGTCGAGGATGAAGCGCGACAGGATGCGACCGCCTTGCTTGGTGTGGGTCACTTCCGGGTGGAACTGCACGCCGTAGTAGCCGCGGGCGTCGTCGACCATGCCGGCGATCGGGCAGCTAGGGGTGCTGGCCAGCACGTGGAAGCCTTCCGGGATCTTGGTGACCTTGTCACCGTGGCTCATCCACACGTCCAGGCCGAACACGCCGTCGGCGTCGACGTGGTCTTCGATGCCGTCGAGGATGCGGCTCTTGCCGACCACGTCGACACGGGCGTAGCCGAATTCACGCAGGTCGGAACCTTCGACCTTGCCGCCCAGCTGCTCGGCCATGGTCTGCATGCCGTAGCAGATGCCGAACACCGGCACGCCCAGGTCCCACACCGCTTGCGGTGCACGCGGGCTGTTGGCTTCGTGCACGGATTCCGGGCCGCCGGCCAGGATGATGCCGCGCGGGGCGAATTCGCGAATCGCTTCGTCGTCCATGTCGAAGGGGTGCAGCTCGCAGTACACGCCGATTTCGCGCACGCGACGGGCGATCAGCTGGGTGTACTGGGAACCGAAGTCCAGAATCAGGATTCGGTGGGCGTGAATGTCGAGGGCCATGACTAGTTCTCGTCAGTGGTAATCGGAAACAACACGGGGCTGCAATGAACAGCCCCGCCTAAAAATTCAGCAAGCGCCCGGGGCGGTGGCCGCGGGCGCCTGGGGTCAACCTACGCGATAGTTCGGCGCTTCCTTGGTGATCTGCACGTCGTGGACGTGAGATTCGGCCATGCCGGCACCGGTGATGCGCACGAATTCAGGCTTGGTGCGCATTTCTTCGATGTTGGCGCTGCCGGTGTAACCCATGGAGGAACGCAGGCCACCCATCAGCTGGTGGATGATGGCGGTCAGGGTGCCTTTGTACGGCACGCGGCCTTCGATGCCTTCCGGTACCAGCTTCTCGGCGCCAGCGGCCGAATCCTGGAAGTAACGGTCGCTCGAGCCCTGGGCCTGGGACATGGCGCCCAGCGAACCCATGCCGCGGTAGGCCTTGTACGAACGGCCCTGGAACAGCTCGATCTCGCCCGGGGCTTCTTCGGTACCGGCGAACATCGAACCCATCATCACGCACGAGGCGCCCGCGACGATGGCCTTGGACAGGTCACCGGAGAAGCGGATGCCGCCGTCGGCGATCAGCGGCACGCCCGAACCTTCCAGGGCGGCGGCGACGTTGGCGATGGCGCTGATCTGCGGCACGCCTACACCGGCGACGATACGGGTGGTGCAGATGGAGCCAGGGCCGATACCGACCTTGACGGCGTCCGCGCCGGCTTCAACCAGGGCCTTGGCGGCAGCGCCAGTGGCGATGTTGCCACCGATGACCTGCACCTGCGGGTAGTTGTCCTTGACCCAGCGCACGCGGTCGATCACACCCTTGGAGTGACCGTGGGCGGTGTCGACCACCACCACGTCAACGCCGGCGGCTACCAGGGCAGCAACGCGCTCGCCGGTGTCCTTGCCGGTGCCGACGGCCGCGCCGACGCGCAGGCGGGCCTGGTCGTCCTTGCTGGCCAGCGGGTAGGCCTTGGCCTTCTCGATGTCCTTGACGGTCATCATGCCCTTGAGCTGGAACTTGTCGTCCACGATCAGGACTTTTTCCAGGCGATGCTTGTGCAGCAGCTCGCGCACTTCGTTCTTGTCGGCGCCTTCGCGCACGGTGACCAGGCGCTCTTTAGGCGTCATCACTTCGCGAACGGTGGCTTCCAGGCGAGTTTCGAAACGCACGTCACGGGAAGTGACGATGCCGACCAGGTCGCCGTCGTGCAGCACCGGCACGCCGGAGATGTTGTGCTGACGGGTCAGCTCGAACAGGTCACGGACGGTGGCGTCAGCCTCGATGGTGATCGGGTCCTTGACCACGCCGGCCTCGAACTTCTTGACCTTGCGCACTTCGGCAGCTTGCTGCTCGATGGTCATGTTCTTGTGGATGATGCCGATACCGCCTTCCTGGGCCATGGCAATGGCCAGACGGGCTTCGGTAACGGTGTCCATGGCGGCGGAGACCAGGGGAATATTCAGCTCGATGCCACGGGTCAAACGGGTCTTCAGGCTGACTTCATTGGGCAGTACTTCGGAATAACCGGGTACGAGGAGAATGTCGTCGAAGGTCAGTGCTTCTTGGCTGATACGCAGCATCGCGGGGGCTCCCGAGCGGGAAAAATGGAAGCGCGCCATTATACTCATACATGCCCCGATGCTCAATGTAAACATCAGGGCAATTGCGTCGCACCCTAAAGGTCGACGCGTACCACGCGCACCTTGCGTTCCAGGCGCTCGCCGAACTCGAAGAGAAATTCGGGCTTGAACCGCGCGTCGGCCCAGCCGTTGAAGATGAAGCCCAGGTTGGAAAATGCGCAGGGGTCGAGGAACAGGAAGCCGTTGATGTCGTCTTCATGGCGGCATTCGGGGCACATGAAGTTGTCGGTGTGGCCGGGCATCCACTCCTCCAGGCTGTCGAACAGCGCCTCGCCGATTTCCTGGCGGCATTCGGGGCAGCCGGCCTCTTCCTTGAAATCTTTGGTGGGGGTGAAGATGCAGCGCTTGGTCACCAGCTCCAGGCCGTTGACCGGCTGGCCATAAGGCAGCAGCTCGGGGCGCTCGACCACGTTGCGCGCGCCCGGGCCGATGGCGTAGCCCATGCCGTTGCCGGTGCGGCCGCAGGTGGTCAGCTGTTCTTCGATGATGTTTTTCTGCCACAGCCAGCGCAGCACCCGCCGGGCCTTGCCTTCGCGCCCGGGAAAACTGGAAATCAACGGGACGATAATACTTTGCGAACTCATGGAGGCAGACCTGCGTGTGGCGTGAATCCGCGCAGCATAAAGCCATGGGGGCACAGGTCAAGCGCCCAGGTAGCGACCGATCAGCGCGACGCCGCTGGCCAGCACCAGCCAGTTCACCAGGCGCACGAAGGCTTCGCGGGACAGGCCCATGGTCACGCGCCGGCCGACCCACAGCCCCAGGGCCATGGCCGGCAACAAGGCTGCGCCCAGCACCAGCAGGGCGCCGTCGGTGTAGACGCCGGCGATCACGAACAGGCTCAGGCGCACCACCGTGCTGCAACTGATCAGCGCGCTCTGGGTGGCGCGGGCCGGTTCCTTTTCAAGGCGCGCGTTCAGATAAATGGCGTATAGAAAGCCGCCGCTGCCGAACAGTGCACCGAACAGCCCGCCCACCAGCCCCATGGGCAGCGCCCAAACGGCCCGCAAGCTGGCGGGCCGCCGCTTCACCAGCAACCCGTACAGGGCGTACGCCGTGATGAACACGCCCATCAACAGCAGCAACAGGCGCGACTGCAGGTTGAGCAGGAACACCACGCCAACGGTACAGCCCACCGCCATGCACGGCAGCAGCCGCTTCAACTCAGTGCCAGCCACCGCCTTGCGCGACGGCAGCAGGTTGCCGAACGCGGCGATGAAATCCAGCAGCACCAGCAACGGGATGATCCGCGCCAGGGGCATGAAGCAGATCAGCACCGGCCCGGCCACAAGTGCTGTGCCGAAACCGGCGATGCCGAACACGACATAGGCAACCGCGACGCCCAGCAACATGCACCCCCAGTCCAGCCCGGTAAACGGCAACGCGCTCAGCAACTCCATCGGCTATCCCCTCTCCTTGGTGGAACATCATCGTAGCAGCGGCCCCCAGGCCGCGTCACAGGCGCCGCCGTATGCCTGGGGTATCGCGTGGGCCAGGGGTATCGCGTGGGCCAGGGGTATCGCGTGGGCCGGGGACGCAGCCTGCGGCAGCTGCTACGGGGGCATGGCTCCGGGGGCGTATTGGCCTTATGATGCCCGCCATGAACAAAGACCCCTTTGCCGTACTCGGCCTGGACCGCGAGGTCCTCACTGTCAGCCAGCTCAACGGCCGCGCACGCGTGCTGCTTGAAGACGTGTTCAGCAGCATCTGGGTGGAAGGCGAAATCTCCAACCTTGCCCGCCCGGCGTCTGGCCACGTGTACTTCACCCTCAAGGACAGCGGCGCCCAGGTGCGCTGTGCGCTGTTCCGCCAGAACGCCCAGCGCGTGCGCCAGGCGCTGAAGGACGGGCTGGCGGTGAAGGTGCGCGGCAAGGTCTCGCTGTTCGAGGGCCGTGGTGACTACCAGCTGATCCTCGACACCGTGGAGCCGGCCGGCGACGGCGCCCTGCGCCTGGCGTTCGACGCGCTGAAGGAAAAACTCAGCGGCGAAGGCCTGTTCAGCAGCGAGCGCAAGGTCGCCCTGCCCGCCCACCCGCAGCGCATCGGCATCGTCAGCTCGCCCACCGGCGCGGTGATCCGCGACATCATCAGCGTGTTCCGCCGCCGCGCGCCGCAGGTCGAACTGACACTGATCCCCACCGCCGTGCAAGGCCGCGAAGCCATCAACCAGATCGTGCGCGGCATCCGCCTGGCCGATGCCGGCGGCTTCGACGCCATCATCCTGGCCCGGGGCGGTGGCTCGCTGGAAGACCTTTGGTGCTTCAACGAAGAGGCGGTGGCCCGTGCCATCGCCGCCTGCGTCACGCCGATCGTCAGCGCCGTAGGCCATGAAACCGACGTCTCCATCAGTGACTTCGTCGCCGACGTGCGCGCACCCACGCCGTCCGCTGCGGCCGAGCTGCTGGCGCCCGACAGCAGCGACCTGCAACGGCGCCTGGAAAGCCTGCAACGGCGCCTGCTGATGCGCATCCAGAACCGCCTGGCCCACGACCGCCTGCGCCTGGACGGCCTGACCAAGCGCCTGCGCCACCCCGGCGAGCGGCTGCGCCAGCAGGCCCAGCGCCTGGACGACCTCGACATGCGCCTGCGCCGCGCCTTCGAGCAGCGCCTGAACCTGCGCCGGCACCGCCTGGCGCAGCTGGAAACGCGCCTGGCCGGGCAACACCCGGGGCGTACCCTGGCCATGCTGCGCCAGCGCATCGAAGGCCTGGCCGAACGCCTGCCGCGAGCCATGCGCGACGGCCTCAAGGCCCGCCGCGTGCAGCTGAACAATCAGATGCAGACCCTGCACATCGTCAGCCCGCTGGCCACCCTCAGCCGCGGCTACAGCATTCTGCTGGACGAACGCGGCCAGGCCGTGCGCCGCGCCGACCAGACCCGCACCGGCCAGCGCCTGACCGCCAAGCTGGGCGAAGGCGAGCTGCAAGTGCGCGTCGAAGACAACCACCTGACCCCGGTCACCCTCTCGCTACTGGACTGAACCATGCCGCGCCTGCTGACCGCCCTGCTGTTGCTGTGCCTGACCTTCACCGCCCAGGCCGACAGCTACCTGACCCGCCTGCTGAACAAGCCGGTGCCCGGCGGCGTGGCCGTGATCGACCTGGGCAGCGGCGCCCAGGCGCCCAAGGCGTTCTTCGACGGCAAGCCGGTGCTGGTGGTGCGCGAACAACAGAACTGGCGCGCCATCGTCGGCCTGCCGCTGACCCAGAAACCGGGGCAGGCGCGCATCACCACCGCCGACCAGCGCAGCCTGGGCTTCGTGGTCGGCAGCAAGCACTACCCCGAGCAGCACATCACTTTGAAGAACAACCGCCAGGTCAACCCCAACCCGGCCGACCTGAAACGCTTCGAGGTGGAGCTGGCCGAGCAGCTCAAGGCCTACCGCAGCTTCAGCCCCGGCACGCCCAGCAACCTGTTGCTGGACAAGCCGGTGAACGGGCCACTGTCGAGCCGCTTTGGCGTGCGCCGGTTCTTCAATGGCGAAGAGCGCAACCCCCATGCCGGGTTGGACTTCGCGGTGCCTGCCGGCACGCCGATCAAGACCCCGGCCGCGGGCAAGGTCATCCTGGTGGGCAACTACTTCTTCAACGGCAACACCGTGTTCGTTGACCATGGCCAGGGCTTTATCAGCATGTTCTGCCACATGTCGAAGATCGACGTGAAGGTGGGCCAGGATCTGGCGCGCGGCGCCGTGGTCGGTCGCGTGGGCATGACCGGGCGGGCGACGGGGCCGCACATGCACTGGAACGTCAGCCTCAACGATGCCCGCGTGGACCCCGCCATCTTCATCGGCGCGTTCCAACCCTGACGCGCCCGGCGCGCGCCGCCACGATTGCGCGCGCCGTCCACACGGAACAATAAATAATCAAAATACTTTGATTATTGGAAATAAAAAGCCACAAAATCCACCCCAGAGATAAGTTATCTCAAAGTTTTACAGATGCTTGCCATCCCCTGCCGCAATGGTTAGGGTTGAAGGCATGAAAACTCTTCACACCCTCATTCTCCTTCGTCAACACCGCTGCCTAAGCCTGGTCAGTGCACGACTGCCACGCTGAATCGCGTCGCCTCGCCCTTCTCTTTCAGTTTTAGCCGGCAGGCCCTTTTCAAGGCCGCACAACAAGGATTGCCCATCATGACCATGCTCAAAGACCCGTCTTCGAAATACCGCGCCTTCGCCCAGGTCAACCTGCCTGACCGCACCTGGCCGAACCAGACCATCACCACCGCGCCTATCTGGTGCAGCTCGGACCTGCGCGACGGCAACCAGTCGCTGATCGAGCCGATGGACTCGGCGAAGAAGCTGCGCTTCTGGAAGACCCTGGTCAGCGTGGGCGTGAAAGAGATCGAGGCGTCGTTCCCCTCGGCCTCGCAGACCGATTTCGACTTCGTTCGCACCCTGATCGAAGACAATCACATCCCGGAAGACACCACCATCCAGGTGCTGACCCAGGCCCGCGAAGACCTGATCGCACGTACTTTCGAGTCGCTGAAAGGCGCCAAGAAGGCCATCGTCCACCTGTACAACGCCACCTCGCCGTCCTTCCGCAAGATCGTCTTCAACCAGGACAAGCAGGGCGTGAAGGACATCGCGGTGAACGCCGCCAAGCTGTTCGTCAAGTACGCGGCCCAGCAGCCGGAAACCCAGTGGACCTTCCAGTACTCGCCGGAAACCTTCAGCGCCACCGAACTGGAATTCGCCAAGGAAGTCTGTGACGCGGTGATCGAGGTGTGGAACCCGACGCCCGAGCACAAGATCATCCTCAACCTGCCAGCCACCGTTGAAGTCAGCACCCCGAACATCTACGCCGACCAGATCGAATGGTTCGGCCGCAACGTGTCGCGCCGTGACAGCGTGATCATCAGCCTGCACACCCACAACGACCGTGGCACCGGCGTGGCCGCCACCGAGCTGGGCCTGATGGCCGGCGCCGACCGCGTGGAAGGCTGCCTGTTCGGCAACGGCGAGCGCACCGGCAACGTCGACCTGGTGACCCTGGCCCTGAACCTCTACACCCAGGGCGTGGACCCGGAGCTGGACTTCTCCGACATCGACGGCGTGCGCAAGGTGGTCGAAGAGTGCAACCAGATCCCGGTGCACCCACGTCACCCGTACGTCGGCGACCTGGTTCACACCGCGTTCTCCGGCTCGCACCAGGACGCCATCCGCAAGGGCTTCGCCCAGCAGAAGGACGACGCGGTGTGGGAAGTGCCTTACCTGCCGATCGACCCGGCCGACATCGGCCGCAGCTACGAGGCGGTCATCCGCGTCAACAGCCAGTCGGGCAAGGGCGGCATCACCTACCTGCTGGAACAGGAATACGGCATCAGCCTGCCGCGCCGCATGCAGATCGAGTTCAGCCAGGTGGTACAGGGTGAAACCGACCGCCTGGGCCTGGAAATGACGGCCCAGCAGATCTACGCGCTGCTGCACAAGGAATACCTGCAAGCCAACGCCCCGTACGCGCTGGTCAGCCACCGCCTGCAGGAAGAGAACGGCAACAGCAAGGTCGACGTCGAGGTGCACAGCGACGGCGAGACCGTGCACTGGCGCGGCAAGGGCAACGGCGCCCTGGAAGCCCTGGCCTCGGCCATGCCGGTACCGGTCGAGATCATGGACTACAACGAACACGCCATCGGCGCCGGCACCAACGCCAAGGCAGCCGCCTACATCGAGCTGCGCGTGGCCGGCGGCCGTGCGGTGCACGGCGTGGGCGTGGACGAGAACATCACCACCGCCAGCTTCAAGGCGCTGTTCAGCGCCCTGAACCGCTCGTTGAGCCAGCAGGAAGCGAAGGCAGCGTAAGCCTTCCACCCAAAAAAAACCGGCCCAGGTGGCCGGTTTTTTTATGGGCGAAATCAGGACAACGTGAAGGTGTCGGCATCCAGGTGCGCCGGGAAGCGCGTGCGGTAGGCGGCCAGCTCGGCGGCGCTCAGCGACACGTGGAACACGCCATCGGCCTCCCCCGCGCTCAGCAGGCTCTCGCCCTGGAAGTCCAGCACCTGGCTGTCGCCGGTGTAGGCGAAGCCCTTGCCATCGGTGCCCACGCGGTTCACCGCCGCCACGTAGCATAGGTTCTCGATGGCGCGCGCCGGCAGCAGCCGGTTCCAGTGCAGGCGGCGCGCGCCTGGCCAGTTCGCGGTATACAGCAGCAGGTCGGTGTCCTGGCCGTCGCGGCTCCACACCGGGAAGCGCAGGTCGTAGCAGATCAGCGGGCGAATGCGCCAGCCGTTCAGCTCGAACTGCACCTGGCGTTCGCCGGGGGTGTAGTGCTTGTGCTCGCCGGCCATGCGGAACAGGTGGCGCTTGTCATAGTGCAGCAGTTCACCATCGGGCCGCGCCCACAGCAGGCGGTTGCGATGGCTGCCGTCAGCCGCCTGGATGATCACGCTGCCCGTCACCACCGCGTTCAGGCGCACGGCCTGGGCGCGCAGCCACTTGCTGGTGGGGCCCTGCTCGGGCTCGCACAAGCTGGCTGAGTCCATGGAAAAACCGGTGGTGAACATCTCCGGCAGAATGATCAGGTGCGCACCGCGGGCCTGCTCCAGCAGGGCCTCGAAGTGCTCGAAATTGGCTGTGCGGTCGTGCCAGGCCAGGGTGGTTTGCACCAGGGCCAGGTTCAGGTTCGCCAGCGTACTCAAATCACGCATAGTTTCTTCGCCGCTTCCCGCAGCGTCTCCTCGCGTTTGGCGAAACACAGGCGTACCAGGCGCTGTTCCGGGATGGGTGCCTGGTAGAACACCGACACCGGAATAGTCGCCACGCCGTGCTCGCGGGTCATCCACAGAGCCATGTCGACATCGTTCAAGTCGGGGCGGATCTGCGAGTAATCCACCAGCTGGAAATACGTGCCTGCCACCCGGGTGAAGCTGAACCGCGACGCTGCCAGCAGGTCGCAGAACAGGTCACGCTTGGCCTGGTAGAACCCGGGCAGTTCTTCAACGTGCTCGGGGCAGGCCGCCATGTAGTCCGCCAGCGCCCATTGCAGCGGGGTGACCCCGCAGAAGTTGACGTACTGGTGGACCTTGCGCAGTTCCGCGCTCAAGGCCGGCGGGGCAATCACGTAACCGGTCTTCCAGCCGGTGACGTGGTAGGTCTTGCCGAACGAGCTGACCACGAAAGCCCTGGAATAGAGCGCTTCGTTGGCCAACACGCTGGCATGTCTGACCCCATCGTAGACCAGGTGTTCATACACTTCATCACTGATCAGGTAGATATCGCGACCTTCGATCAGTTGCGCCAGCTGGTCCAGCTCGGCGGCGCTGATCAGCGCGCCGCTGGGGTTGTGCGGGCTGTTGAGGATGATCATCCGCGTGCGCGGGCTCAGGGCATCGCTGAGCTGCTGCCAGTCGATGGAAAAATCCCTGGGGTCGAGCTGCACATGCACGCAGCGGCCGCCGGCCAGCTCCACCGAGGGCTCGTAGCTGTCATAGCAGGGGTCGAAGACAATCACCTCGTCACCGGCACGCACCACCGCCTGCACCGCGCAGAAGATCGCCTCGGTGGCACCTGGGGTGATGGTGACTTCAGTGTCGGCGTTCACGCGCGCGCCGTACTGGCGCAGCACCTTGGCGGCGACCTGTTCGCGCAGGGCCGGCAGGCCGGTCATGGGCGCATACTGGTTGTGGCCAGCGTTGATATGGCGCACCACGGCATCACGCAGGCCCTGGGGGCCGTCGTAGTCGGGGAAGCCTTGGGACAGGTTGAGCGCGCCGGTTTCGGCGGCGAGCTGGGACATGGTGGTGAAGATGGTCGTGCCGACATTCGGCAGCTTGCTGGTGATCATCGGGCCTATCCCTGACAGCTGGGGAGCCCAGCAGGATAGCCCAACGAACAGCGGGAAAACCAGTACAGATCAAAACGCCGTAGCCGCTGCCGCCAGGCTGCGCTGGCCCTGTTCCACACCGGAGATCTCCAGGGAACTCAAGGCAGCGGCTACGGGTGTTGCGAAATACCGGGAATCAGCGCTTGTCGCGGCGTTTCTTGTCGGCTTTCTTGTGGTGCGACATCAAGCGACGCTTCTTGTTGACCTGGCGGTCGGTCAGCGTGTTCTTGTTGCCTTCATACGGGTTGTCGCTACCCTTGAACTCGATGCGGATCGGCGTGCCGACCAGCTTCAGGACGCGGCGGTAGGTGTTTTCCAGGTAGCGAACGTAGCTGTTCGGCACCTTCTCCACCTGGTTGCCGTGGATGACGATCAGCGGCGGGTTGGCACCACCCAGGTGGGCATAGCGCAGCTTGATGCGGCGGCTGTTGACCATCGGCGGCTGGTGCTCCTGCACCGCGTCCTCGAGGATCTGGGTCAGGCGGCTGGTCGGCCAGCGAGTGATCGCCGACTTGAACGAGGCCTGCACCGAACCGTACAGGTTGCCCACGCCAGTGCCGTGCAACGCCGAGATGAAGTGGATGTCGGCGAAGTCGACGAAGAACAACCGGCGTTCCAGCTCGGTCTTCACGTAGTCGCGCTCGCTCGGCTGCATGCCGTCCCACTTGTTCAGTGCGATGACGATGGCGCGGCCCGATTCCAGGGCGAAGCCCAGCAGGTTCAGGTCATGGTCCACCACGCCTTCGCGGGCGTCCATGACGAAGATCACGACGTTGGCATCCTTGATGGCCTGCAGCGTCTTGACCACCGAGAACTTCTCGACTTCTTCATGGATCTTGCCGCGCTTGCGCACACCGGCGGTGTCGATGAAGGTGTACTTCTCGTCGTTGCGCTCGAACGGGATGTAGATGCTGTCACGGGTGGTGCCGGGCTGATCGTAGACGATCACCCGCTCTTCACCGAGCATGCGGTTGACCAGGGTCGACTTGCCCACGTTCGGACGGCCGATGATGGCGATCTTGATGCCATCTTTCTCGCTCGGGCCAGGAATGCGCACCTGCTCTTCGCCTTCGGCGACGCCTTCGGCCAGGTCTTCCTCTTCCACGTCACGCGGGAAATCGCCCAGGGCGGCCTCCAGCAGGGTGTTCACGCCGCGGCCCTGGGCACCGGCGACGCCGATGGCGTGGCCCATGCCCAGCGGGGCGAATTCGGCGCGGGCCATTTCCGGATCGATGTTGTCGATCTTGTTGGCCACCAGGATGGAGCGCTTGTTGCGCTTGCGCAGGTGCTCGGCAATCATCTGGTCGGCGGCGGTGAAACCGGCACGGGCATCGACCAGGAACAGCACCACATCGGCTTCTTCGATGGCCAGCAGCGACTGCTCGGCCATCTTTTCGTCCATGCCGTGCTCGTCACCGGAAATACCGCCGGTGTCGATCAGGATATAGGAACGCCCTTGCCAGTGCGCCTCTCCGTATTGGCGATCACGGGTAAGACCAGACAGGTCGCCGACGATGGCGTCGCGGCTTTTGGTCAGGCGGTTGAACATGGTGGACTTGCCGACGTTCGGTCGGCCCACCAGGGCGATTACGGGAACCATTAGGCTCTCCACTGCGTTATTTCAGAAAATACAAAGGCCGCTGCAGGCAGCGGCCGGAGTTCGTGGCGGCATGCGAACATGCCGTGGCCCCTGCCTGGGGCGGGGCCGCTGGAGGCCATGACTGACCTCCAGCATAGTCAAAGCCTTACTTGATGGTGAGGGCTTCGAGCTTGCCGCTGTTGCCGAACACGTAAATCATGTTCCCGGCCACCAGCGGACGGGCGCGCAGGCCGTCACTGTCAATTTTCTCACGACCAACGAAGCGACCGTCGACCTGGCTCAGCAGGTGCAGGTAGCCTTCGAAGTCGCCTACCGCCACGTAGCTGGAGAACACCTCGGGTGCCGACAGCTGGCGGCGGGCCAGTTTGTCGTTGCTCCACAGGGCGGTGGTGGTGCGCTCGTCGACGCCTTCCACGGTGCCGGAAGCCAGCGCCACGTAGACGCTGCCGAAGCCCTGGGCCACGCCGGCGTAGCTGGAAGCGTCACGCTGCCACAGCACACGGCCGCTTTCCAGGTCCAGGCCCGCCATGCGGCCCTGGTAGCTGGCGACGTACAGGGTACCACCGGACAGCAGCAGGCCGCCGTCGATATCGACGACACGCTCAAGTTCCGAGCGGCCCTGCGGCACGGCGATGCGTTGTTCCCACACCGGCACACCGTTGCTGATGTCCAGGGCAACGACCTTGCCGGTGGACAGGCCAGCCACCGCCAGGTGGTTGGTGACCAGCGGGGCACTGGTGCCACGCAGGGTCAGTACCGCAGGCGTGCTGTCGTAGATCCAGCGCTGGGTGCCGGTGCTGGCGTCCAGGCCGACCAGGCGGTCGTCCTGGGTCTGCACCACTACCACGTCGCCGTTGTTGGCAGGCGGTGCGAGCACTTCGCTGCCGACCTTGGCGCGCCATTTGACTTCACCGTTGGTGGCGTCCAGGGCGATGACTTCACCGCTGATGGTGCCCAGCATGACCAGGCCGTAGCCGACGCCGACCGCGCCCGACACCGAAGTGTTGAGGTCTTTCTTCCAGATCACGTCGCCGTTCAGGCGGTTCAGGTCCATGACCACGCCGGTCACGTCAGCGGCGTAGATGCTGTCGTTCTCGATCGCTGGAACCAGCATGTTGTAGGTTTCGCCCTGACCGTCACCGATCGAACGACTCCACTCCTTGTGCAGGACCACTTCTTCCTTGAACTTGGTCAGCTCGGCAGGAGGCAGTTCCTTCTTGCTGTTGCTGCTGCAACCCGCGGCCAGAATGGCCAGAGCCAGCAATGCTGCATGTTTCCAACGGATCACGTCACGCATCTTTTTTCGCCAGGTCGTCGAGTTTGATTTGCAAGCCACCCACTGCTGCCTCATCGGACAGGGCTGCCTTGGCCTTCTGGTACGCCGCATACGCGTCGTCAGTACGGCCCAGCTGCACCAGCAGGTCACCCTTGAGTTCCTCGCGGCTGGCCAGGAACGCCTTGTCGGCGTCGCCGTCCAGCAGCTTCAGGGCGTCTTCGGCCTTGTTCTGCGCAGCCAGTACCTGAGCCAGGCGCTGACGGGCGATCTCGCCCAGCATGGCGTCCTTGGGCTTGTCGACCACGGCCTTGAGCTCGGTGGCGGCATCGTCCAGCTTGCCGGCGTCCACGGCCACCTTGGCCACGAACAGGCTGCCGTACTGCGCGTACTCGCTGTTGCCGTACTCGGTCTTGAGCTTGTTGGCCAGGTCCGCCACCTGCGCGGTATCAGGCTTGCCGGTAGGGTTCAGCGCGGTTTCCAGCAGTTGCTGGTACAGGCTGGACGCACCTTGCGACTGGTTGGCCTGGTACTTGTGCCAGGCCTGCCAGCCAAATACCACCACCAGGGCCAGCAGCACGCCGGTGACCAGAGGCTTGCCGTTACGCTGCCAAAAGTCCTTCAACTCGGCGAGTTGTTCATCTTCGGTACTCGACACCCCAATACTCCTATTTCGCAAATTCGGCCTGAAGCCTGCCTCAACCCTGCACGACGCAAGTCGCCAGATGCTCACCCAGAGCATCCCAGGCAATGTTTTGTTGTTCGCCCTGGCCACGCAGGGGTTTGAAACCTACCACTTGTTGCGCCAGTTCGTCGTCCCCCAGGATCAAGGCGTAGAGCGCACCGCTCTTGTCCGCCTTCTTGAACTGGCTCTTGAAGCTGCCGGCGCCGGCGTTGACCTGGATACGCAGCTGCGGCAGTGCATCGCGCAGGCGCTCGGTCAGGGCCAGGCCGGCCAGTTCGGCCTGCTCGCCAAAGGCGCACAGGTAAACGTCAACGGTACGGGCGATGGATTCAGGCACCTGCTCCAGGGTTTCCAGCAGCAGGATCAGGCGTTCGATGCCCATGGCGAAGCCAACGCCGGTGGTGGGCTTGCCGCCCATCTGCTCGACCAGGCCGTCGTAGCGGCCGCCAGCGCATACGGTGCCCTGGGCGCCGAGCTTGTCGGTGACCCACTCGAACACGGTCTTGCTGTAGTAGTCCAGGCCACGCACCAGCTTGGGGTTGATCACGTAGGGAATGCCGGCGGCGTCCAGGCGGGCCTTCAGGCCCTCGAAGTGCACGCGCGACTCTTCGTCCAGGTAATCGGCCAGCTTCGGCGCGTTCACCAGCACGGCCTGGGTCTCAGGGTGCTTGGTGTCCAGCACGCGCAGCGGGTTGGTCTTCAACCGGCGCTGGCTGTCTTCGTCGATCTGGTCCAGGTGCTCGGTGAGGAACGCCACCAGCGCCTCGCGGTAGCGGCCGCGGGCCTCGGAGGTGCCCAGGCTGTTGAGCTCGAGCTTCACCGCGTCGCGGATGCCCAGGGCACCCCACAGGCGCCAGGTGAGCACGATCAGCTCGGCGTCGATGTCCGGGCCGTCGAGGTTGAACACCTCGCAGCCGATCTGGTGGAACTGGCGGTAGCGACCTTTCTGCGGGCGCTCGTGACGGAACATGGGGCCCACGTACCAGAGCTTCTGCACCTGGCCACCGCCGGTGATGCCGTGCTCCAGCACCGCGCGCACGCACGCTGCCGTGCCTTCGGGGCGCAGGGTCAGCGAATCGCCGTTGCGGTCCTCGAAGGTGTACATCTCTTTCTCGACGATGTCGGTGACTTCGCCGATGGAGCGCTTGAACAGGTCGGTGAACTCGACGATCGGCATGCGGATCTGCCGGTAGCCGTAGGTGTCCAGCAGCCCTGCCACGGTGCCTTCGAAGTAGCGCCACAGGGGCGTCTGGTCGGGCAGGATGTCGTTCATGCCACGGATGGCTTGCAGCGTCTTACTCACGAGAAATCCTTAGTGTTCTGTCAGCCGCGGGCGATCAGCGCCGCGTCGGCCTCGACCTTTTCGGCCGCCTTCTGGCGGATCAGCTTCTCGAGCTCTTCCACCAGGTTGTCGTTGGTCAGCTTCTGCGCAGGCTTGCCGTCGATGTAGATCAGGTTCGGCGTGCCGCCGGTGAGGCCCACGTGGGCTTCCTTGGCTTCGCCAGGGCCGTTGACCACGCAACCGATCACCGCCACGTCCAGCGGCACCAGCAGGTCTTCCAGGCGCCCTTCCAGCTCGTTCATGGTCTTCACCACATCGAAGTTCTGCCGCGAGCAGCTCGGGCAGGCGATGAAGTTGATGCCACGCGAGCGCAGGCGCAGGGACTTGAGGATGTCGTAGCCGACCTTGATCTCTTCCACCGGGTCGGCGGCCAGGGAGATGCGGATGGTGTCGCCGATGCCGTCGGCCAGCAGCATACCTAGGCCGACCGAGGATTTCACCGTGCCGGAGCGCAAACCGCCGGCCTCGGTGATGCCCAGGTGCAGCGGCTGGGAGATCTGGGTGGCCAGCAGGCGGTAGGCGGCGACGGCCATGAACACGTCGGAGGCCTTCACGCTGACCTTGAAGTCCTGGAAGTTCAGGCGTTCCAGGTGCTCCACGTGGCGCAGGGCGGACTCCACCAGCGCCTCAGGGGTAGGCTCGCCGTACTTCTTCTGCAGGTCCTTTTCCAGGGAACCGGCGTTCACGCCGATGCGGATCGGGATGCCGCGGTCGCGGGCGGCATCGACCACGGCGCGCACACGGTCTTCACGACCGATGTTGCCCGGGTTGATGCGCAGGCAGTCCACGCCCAGTTCGGCCACGCGCAAGGCGATCTTGTAGTCGAAGTGGATGTCGGCCACCAGGGGCACGCGCACCTGTTGCTTGATCTTGCCGAACGCCTCGGCGGCGTCCATGTCCGGCACCGAGACGCGCACGATGTCGGCGCCGGCGTCTTCCAGGCGGCGGATCTGCGCCACGGTGGCCGCCACGTCGTTGGTGTCGGTGTTGGTCATGCTCTGTACGGCGATGGGGGCATCGCCACCCACCGGCACATTGCCGACCCAGATTTTACGGGATACGCGACGCTTGATCGGGGATTCGCCATGCATGGTTTATTGCCCTACTTTCATGCGAGCAGTCTCGCCAGAGGTGAAAGGTGCAACGTCGACCGGCTGGCCGTTGAAGCTGACCTGCGCGCCACGGGCATAGCCCAGGCGCACGGCGAACGGCGGCTTGCCGTTCAGGTCGACGGTCTCGCCCTTGCGCTTGAGGGCGCTGAGCAGCACTTTGCCGTTGCCATCGGTGACCTGGGTCCAGCAGTCGGCGGTGAATTGCAGGTGCAGCTGGCCAGCGCCGGCCACCGGGGCCTGGGCTGCAGGCGCTACCGGGGCAGCGGCCACCGGGGCCACCGGGGCGGCCGGCTGGTGCACCAGGGCCGGGGTGTTCGTTGCAGCAGGTGCCGGCGCCGGCGCGGTGACGGCAGGCGCAGGTGCCACGGTAGGCGCGGCAGGCTGAACGCCGGCTGTCGCCGGGGCAGGCGCTTCGGCCGCAGCGGTTTCAGTTGCCTGGGCCTCGGTAGCAGGCTTCTGGGCCTCGGCCACGGCCTGGTCTTCAGGCTCGTCGATCGGGTGGATCTGGGTGGTGCCGTCGGCGCTTTCGACTTCGACATGCTCCATGGCCAGCCCGGCCTGGTCCTTGCCACGCTGGGCGGTCTGGTCCTGCCACCAGAAGAAGCCGCCGCCCACCACCAGCACCAACAGCAGCAGGCTCACGCCGCGCAGGATGTTGTGGGACAGGCGCACCGGTTCCTCGATGCGGCCCAGCGCATGCACTTCGCTGCCCTGGGCGTGGCTGCCGGTGGCCTGGTCGAAGGCCTGCACCAGCGGCGCCTGGTCCATGCCCAGCAGCTTGGCGTATGCACGGATATAACCGCGGGCAAAGGTATGCCCCGGCAGCTTGTCGAAGGCGCCGGCCTCCAGGTTGCCCAGCGAAGTGGCCGTGAGGTTGAGTTTCACGGCCACGTCGGCCAGCGACCAGCCTTTGCTCTCGCGGGCCTGGCGCAAGGTGTCACCAGGGTTCACGCGAGTCGCTGCTACAACTTCGGGATGCGCCGCTTTCATCATTGCTCCGACAGGTATTGCTGATATTCCGGCGTACCGGGATAGAGTCTTCTAAGTTGCAGGCCGAAACTGGCGGCCTTGTTCTTGTCCTGGAAAATCCGTGCCAGGCGCGTGCCCAGCAACAGGCTGCGGGCGTTCTGCTCGCTCAGCTGGCTGAAACGGTCGTAATAACCGCGCGCCGGCACATAATGCCTGTCTTCGTAAGACAACTCAGCCATTTCCAGCAATGCCTGGGGCTGATCGGCCTTCAACCGCAATGCCTTGTCAAACAATTGCACCGCCAGCGGCTTGTTGCCCATGGCCCGGGCGGTCAGACCCAGGTTCTCGAACACCCGCGAGCGCTCAGGATACAGGGGATCGTCGGCGGCTTTCTCAAAGGTTTCGTAAGCTTCCTGATACCGCTTCTGCTCGTACAGGAAACCGCCGTAATTGTTGAGGGTGCGGGCATCTTTCGGGCGGCTGGACAGCGCTTTCTTGAAATACTGCTCGGCCAGCTTGGGCTCGAGCTCGGCCTGGAACACCAGCCCCAGGGCGCCGTTGGCCTCGGGGTCGGAGCTGTCGATTTCCAGCGCCTGCTTGAGCGGCACCTTGGCCTGTTCGGCCTGGCCGGTCTGCAGGTAGCCGATACCCAGTTGGACCAGAGCCTTGCGCGCCTCTTCGCGTCCCTTGCTGGTTTCCATCGGGTTGACTTTACCCGTGGAAACGCAACCAACCAACAGGTTGAAGAACAATAGCAACAGCGCGGCGCGCACGGTCATGGAGATCCTCTCTCAGGGCCGGTTGTCGGCGTTCAGCGGCATATCGGCGTCGGCAGCCAGCTGGCGTACGGCGATATAGCGTTCGCTACGGCGGGTGCGGTCCATCACCTGCCCTACCAATTGACCACAGGCGGCGTCGATGTCTTCGCCGCGGGTAGTGCGCACCGTGACATTGAAACCGGCCTGGTGCAAATGATCCTGGAAACGCCGGATGGCGTTGTTGCTCGGACGCTCGTAACCGGAGTGCGGGAACGGGTTGAACGGGATCAGGTTGATCTTGCACGGTACGTTCTTGAGCAGCTCGACCATTTCCACCGCGTGCTCGAGCTTGTCGTTGACGTCCTTGAGCAGGGTGTACTCGATGGTCAGCACGCGCTTCTCGCCCAGTTGGGACATGTAGCGCTGGCACGACTCGAGCAGCATCTTGAGCGGGTATTTCTTGTTGATCGGCACCAGTTCGTTGCGCAGCGCGTCGTTCGGCGCGTGCAGCGACAGGGCCAGCGAGACGTCGATGTGATCGGCGAGCACGTCGATCATCGGCACCACGCCCGAGGTGGACAGGGTGACCCGGCGTTTGGAGATGCCATAGCCCAGGTCATCCATCATCAGCCGCATGGCGGCGATGACGTTGTCGAAGTTCAGCAGCGGCTCGCCCATGCCCATCATCACCACGTTGGTGATGGCGCGGTCGATGGTAGCCGGGACGCTGCCGAAGGATTTGTTGGCAATCCACACCTGGCCGATGACTTCGGCGGCAGTGAGGTTGCTGTTGAAGCCTTGCTTGCCGGTGGAGCAGAAACTGCAGTCCAAGGCGCAGCCCGCCTGGGACGAGACACACAAGGTGCCACGCTTGCCCTGCGGGATGTACACGGTCTCGACGCAGCTGCCGGACGCCACGCGCACCACCCACTTACGGGTGCCGTCGGTGGAGATGTCCTCGCTGACCACTTCGGGACCACGAATTTCGGCACAGGCCTTGAGCTTTTCGCGCAAGGCCTTGCCGACGTTCGTCATGGCGTCGAAATCATCGACGCCAAAATGGTGAATCCACTTCATGACCTGACCGGCACGAAAGCGCTTCTCCCCGATCGAGTCGAAGAACTGTTCCATCTCTGGTTGGGTCAAGCCCAAGAGGTTTGTCTTGCCAGTCATTGCAGTCATGGTTTCACCTTCACTCGTAGGCCGTGGCTTAGCGAGTGGTTACTTCGGTAGTTGCGAAGAAGTATGCGATTTCGCGGGCAGCGGCGGCTTCGGAGTCCGAACCGTGGACGGCGTTGGCGTCGATGGATTCGGCGAAGTCAGCACGGATGGTGCCGGCAGCAGCTTCTTTAGGGTTGGTAGCGCCCATCAGCTCACGGTTCAGAGCGATGGCGTTTTCGCCTTCCAGCACCTGGACAACAACTGGGCCGGAAGTCATGAAGGCAACCAGCTCGCCGAAGAAGCCACGAGCGCTGTGCTCAGCGTAGAAACCTTCAGCTTCGGCCTTGGACAGTTGCTTCAGTTTCGAGGCAACGACGCGCAGACCGGCTTTTTCGAAACGAGTGGTGATCTCGCCGATGACGTTCTTGGCAACAGCGTCAGGCTTGATGATGGAGAAAGTACGTTGAACAGCCATGGTGAAACTCCAGAAACAGTGATTGTTGCGAAAAATTAAACCCGCGAATTATACGCGGGTTCTGGGGTAATGCCTAACCTGCAAAGATGATCAGTCTATTTCGTCGGCCCAAAGGGTCTGGACCGCTTCCAGCACCTTCTCGCCTACCCGGCCAGAAGTGCTGTCGAAACCAGGCAAATCCTTGATCCATTGCTGCAGATCGACGAAATTCACCGAATACGGGTCAACGCCCGGCTTGGCTTCGGCCAATTCCTCTGCAATACGTTGTACATCATTCCAACCGTAGCTCATGACAGCTTCCCGATCAGTGCGGCGCTTCGGCCGCATGGTTAAGCGAATATTTCGGGATTTCGACCGTCAGGTCCTCGGTGCCCACCACGGCCTGGCACGCCAGGCGCGATTGCGCTTCCAGGCCCCAGGCCTTGTCCAGGTAATCTTCTTCCAGCTCGTCGGCCTCTTCCAGCGAATTGAAGCCCTCGCGGATGATGCAGTGACAGGTGGTGCAGGCGCACACGCCGCCGCAGGCGCTTTCGATCTCGATGTGATGATCGTGGGCCAGCTCAAGGATAGACGTGCCGGTGGCGGCCTCGACTACCAGGCCTTCCGGGCAAAACTTTTCGTGGGGCAGAAAAATGACCTGCGGCATCGTTATTCCTCAATCTCATTCAGGTTGCGCCCGGCCAACGCGGCTTTCACCGTCGAGTCGAGGCGGCGGGCCGCGAAGGCGTCGGTGACCTGCGACAGACGCTTGGTCTGTTGCTCGATGGCCGCGCCGTCGGTACCGCTCATCAATTCACGCAGTTCAGTCATCTGGTGCTCGATCGCCAGGCGCTCTTCGGCATCCAGCAGGCGGTCGCCGTCGGCTTCCAGGGCGCCCTGCACCGCTTCCAGCAGGCGCTCGGCGTCTACCTGGTGCTCGCGCAGCTGGCGCGCGACCTTGTCGTCGCCGGCGTACTGGAACGAATCCTTGAGCATGCGGGCGATTTCGCCGTCGGTCAGGCCGTAGGACGGCTTGACCTGGATGCTGGCCTCAACGCCCGAGCCCAGCTCACGCGCGGAGACGCTCAGCAGGCCGTCGGCGTCGACCTGGAAGGTGACGCGGATTTTCGCCGCGCCCGCTACCATGGCCGGGATGCCACGCAATTCGAAGCGCGCCAGGGAGCGGCAGTCACTGATCAATTCACGCTCGCCTTGCAGCACGTGAATCATCATGGCCGACTGGCCGTCCTTATAGGTAGTGAAGTCCTGGCCACGGGCGACGGGAATGGTGGTATTGCGCGGAATCACCTTCTCCATCAGCCCGCCCATGGTTTCCAGGCCCAGGGACAGCGGAATCACGTCCAGCAGCAACAGCTCGGCGCCGTCACGCTTGTTGCCGGCCAGGGTGTCGGCCTGGATGGCGGCGCCAATGGCGACCACCTGGTCCGGGTCGATCTCGGTCAGCGGCTGGCGGCCGAACAGCTCGGCCACGGCCTCGCGCACGCGCGGCACACGGGTGGAACCGCCAACCATGACCACGGCGGCCACTTCGTCGATTTCCACGCCCGAGTCACGCACGGCGCGGCGGCAGGCCTTGAGGCTGCGGGCAACCATGGGCTCGATCAGGGCGTTGAACGCCTCGCGGCTCAGCTCGGCTTTCCACGCGCCATGCACCACTTCAACCGACGCGGCGTCAGTCAGGGCTTCCTTGGCGGCGCAGGCCACTTGCAGCAGCTGGCGCTGGGCGCCCGGGTCGAGGTCGGCGGACAGGCCCGCCTGCTGCACGATCCAGCTGGCGATGGCATGGTCGAAGTCGTCGCCGCCCAGGGCGCTGTCGCCACCGGTGGCCAGCACTTCGAAGACACCGCCGGTCAGGCGCAGGATGGAAATGTCGAAGGTACCGCCACCCAGGTCATAGATGGCCACCAGGCCTTCGGCATGCTGGTCCAGGCCATAGGCCACGGCGGCCGCGGTCGGCTCGTTGAGCAGGCGCAGCACGTTGAGGCCGGCCAGTTTGGCGGCATCCTTGGTGGCTTGGCGCTGGGCGTCGTCGAAGTAGGCCGGCACGGTGATCACCGCGCCTACCAGCTCGCCACCCAGGGTGGCTTCGGCGCGCAGGCGCAGCACCTTGAGGATGTCGGCGGAGACTTCGACCGGGCTCTTGGCGCCCTGCACGGTGTCGATGAACGGCATGTGCGACTCGCCACCAACGAAGCGGTACGGCAGCTGGTCGCCCAGCTGCTTGACGTCCGCCAGGCCGCGCCCCATCAGGCGCTTGACCGAAACGATGGTGTTGAGCGGGTCACTGGCGGCGGCAGCCTTGGCGCTGGCGCCCACTTCGACGCGGTCGGCGTGGTAGCGAACGGCGGACGGCAGAATGACCTGCCCCTGCGCGTCGGCCAGTGGCTCGGACAGGCCGCTGCGCAAGGCAGCGACCAGCGAATTGGTAGTGCCAAGGTCGATACCCACAGCCAGCTTGCGCTGGTGCGGTTGAGGACTCTGGCCGGGTTCGGCGATCTGCAGTAGGGCCATGCTTATCTGAATATCAGGCGTGCAGCCGTAGCAACACTGGGTTAATCGTCGAGGCGCTCTTCCAGCTGGCGCACTTCGTAGGACAGCTTGTCGAGGAACTGCATGCGCCGCATCAGGCGTTCGGCCTGTTCGCGTTGCGCTGCATCATCCCAACAGCCGGCGAAGCTTTCGTTCAACTGCTCGCTGGCAGCCTTCAGGCGCCGCTTGAACTGCGCCACACCGTCGAGGTCGGCACTGTCCTGCAGGTCTTCGAGCTCTTCGCGCCACTGCATCTGCTGCATCAGGAACTCAGGGTCGTGGACCGTGACCTCCTGGGGCACTTCGTGGCCACTGATGGCCAGCAGGTAGCGGGCACGCTTGGGCGAGCTCTTGAGCGTCTGGTAGGCCTCGTTCAGGCCCGCCGACTGCTCCAGCGCCAGGCGCTGCTCGCGCTCGCTGCCATCGGCAAAGCGATCGGGGTGCACGGCGCGCGCCAACTCACGGTAGCGCGCGGCCAACTGGTCGAGGTCCAGGCGGAAGCTCGGTTGCAGGTCAAACAAGGCGAAATGACAAGGAGTACCCACGACCGGCCTCAAACGTTGAAGCTTTCGCCGCAGCCACATTCACCGCGCACGTTGGGGTTGTTGAACTTGAAGCCTTCGTTCAAGCCTTCCTTGACGAAGTCCAGTTCGGTGCCGTCCAGGTACGCCAGGCTCTTGGGATCGATGATCACCTTTTCGCCGTGGCTTTCGAACACCTGGTCGTCTTCACCCAGCGCATCAACGAATTCCAGCACATAGGCCAGGCCCGAGCAGCCGGTGGTACGGACGCCCAGGCGGATGCCCTCGCCCTTGCCGCGGCCGTCCAGGGAACGGCGGATATGCTTGGCAGCGGCTTCTGTCATGCTGATAGCCATCGAGACTCCTTACATCGTGCGATGTGTACGGTTAAAGCAGGCCTTTCTTCTGCTTGTAATCGTGAACGGCGGCCTTGATGGCGTCTTCAGCGAGTACGGAGCAGTGGATTTTCACCGGCGGCAGCGCCAGTTCTTCGGCCAGCTGGGTGTTCTTGATGGTTTCAGCCTCGTCCAGCGTCTTGCCCTTCATCCACTCGGTGGCCAGGGAGCTGGAGGCGATGGCGGAGCCACAGCCGTAGGTCTTGAACTTGGCGTCTTCGATGATGCCCTGCTCGTTGACCTTGATCTGCAGGCGCATGACGTCGCCGCAGGCTGGAGCGCCAACCATGCCGGTACCCACGTCCGGGTCCTCGGCGTTCATCTTGCCGACGTTACGTGGGTTTTCGTAGTGGTCGATGACCTTTTCGCTGTAAGCCATGATTCTCAATCCTCACTCATCAGGGCCGCTCTGAAGGCCCTGTAGGTACGCCTGCGTTAACGCCACGTCTCTACAGGATCTGGATGGTGGCGGCTTCTTTTGTTTAGTGTGCCGCCCACTCGATCTTCGAGATGTCGACGCCGTCTTTGAACATATCCCACAGCGGCGACAGTTCGCGCAGCTTGGTCACGGCCTCGCAGACTTTCTGCGCGGCGTAGTCGATTTCTTCTTCGGTGCTGAAGCGGCCGAAGGTGAAGCGGATCGAGCTGTGTGCCAGTTCGTCGTTACGGCCCAGGGCGCGCAGCACGTAGGACGGCTCCAGGGAAGCCGAGGTGCAGGCCGAACCGGACGAGACGGCCAGGTCCTTGAGCGCCATGATCAGCGACTCGCCTTCGACGTAGTTGAAGCTCAGGTTCAGGTTGTGCGGCACGCGGGCAGTCAGGCTGCCGTTCACGTACAGCTCTTCCAGGTGCTCGACCTGCTTGAAGAAACGGTCGCTCAGGGCTTGCAGGCGGGCGTTCTCGCTGGCCATTTCCTGCTTGGCGATGGCGAAGGCCTCGCCCATGCCGACGATCTGGTGGGTGGCCAGGGTGCCCGAACGCATGCCGCGCTCGTGACCGCCGCCGTGCATGGTGGCTTCCAGGCGCACGCGTGGCTTGCGGCTGACGTACAGCGCGCCAATGCCTTTCGGGCCGTAGGTCTTGTGGGCCGAGAACGACATCAGGTCGACTTTCAGCTTGGTCAGGTCGATGTCGACCTTGCCGGTGGACTGGGCAGCATCAACGTGGAACATCACGCCGCGCGAGCGGGTCAGCTCGCCAATGGCGGCGATGTCGTTGACGGTGCCGATTTCGTTGTTCACGTGCATCACCGACACCAGGATGGTGTCGTCGCGCAGCGCGGCTTCGATCATGGCCGGGGTGATCAGGCCGTCTTCCTGGGGGTCCAGGTAGGTGACTTCGAAGCCTTCACGCTCCAGTTGGCGCATGGTGTCCAGGACCGCCTTGTGCTCGATCTTGGAGGTGATCAGGTGCTTGCCCTTGGTGTGATAGAAGTGCGCGACACCCTTGATGGCCAGGTTGTCGGACTCGGTTGCACCGCTGGTCCAGACGATTTCACGCGGGTCGGCGCCGACCAGGTCAGCCACCTGGCGACGGGCGTTCTCGACCGCTTCCTCGGCTTTCCAGCCGAACACGTGGGAACGCGATGCCGGGTTGCCGAAGTTCCCCTCGTTGGTCAGGCATTCAATCATCTTTTGCGCTACACGCGGGTCGACCGGCGTGGTGGCGGAGTAATCGAGGTAAATCGGCAACTTCATTGAAATTCTCCTATCAGGCGGGCTAGCCACAGTCGCATCGTCATTCGACGAAGGACGTTTCGATCTTGTCCAGGCGCTGGCTCTTGGTGGTGTTGCAACGGCGCAGGTCCTGGCGCTGGGCGACCTCTTGCACTTCACGGCGAGTGACAAGGTCAGCCAGACTGATACCGCTCAAAAATTCATGAATCTGCTGGCTCAGGTCGCACCACAAGTGGTGCGTGAGGCACGTGTCGCCAGCATGACAATCACCCAATCCCTGGCAACGTGTTGCGTCGACCGATTCGTTGACGGCGTCGATGACCTGGGCCACCTGGATACCCTGCATGTCACGGGACAGCTGGTAGCCACCCCCTGGCCCGCGCACGCTGGACACCAGGTTGCTGCGACGCAGCTTGGCGAACAGTTGCTCCAGGTACGACAGGGAGATGCCTTGGCGCTCGGAGATATCGGCCAATGAAACCGGCCCATGCTGCGCGTGCAATGCCAGGTCGAGCATGGCAGTGACGGCGTATCGGCCTTTAGTTGTCAGTCGCATGGCGAGTACCACGGTTACACGAAAAAGGGAGGAGCGGATGAGCTGTGAGTATGCAATTCCCGAGTATTTAAGTCAACTTTAAGACCTACCACTTTAGTCGGGAATAGCGGTAAAACGGGCGGCGTACTATAGCACGGGAATTTGCATTTGCCTGCAGGCGCGGGCTGATACACCTGCAGCCGCTGCCGCAGGCTGCACTGGCCATCGCGAACGCTGAAGATATCCAGCGAGGCATGAGGCCAGCGCAGCCTGGCGGCAGCGGCTACAGGTGTGGGTTAGCGGGCTTCGGCGGCAGGCACGTCGACTTCACCCTTCACGCACTTGAAGTCTTCGTCGCGCAGCTCGGGCAGGTCCTTGGCGCAGTAGTCACTGCCCATGCGGGTCATCGCCCCGCACATGTCCTCCAGGCGCCCGTCGACGGCGTGCAGGTGGTCCAGCAGCTGGCCGATGGCGCGCGCCACCGGGTCGGGCATGTCCGCAGTCACGCCATAGGCCTCGAAGCCGATCTTCTCGGCCATGGCCTTGCGCTTGGCGTCCACGGCGTCATCGCCCTTGACGATGATGCGCCCCGGGATGCCCACGGCCGTGGCGCCGGCAGGCACCGGCTTGGTGACCACGGCGTTGGAGCCGATCTTGGCACCGGCACCCACGGTGAACGGGCCCAGCACCTTGGCGCCCGCCCCTACCACCACGCCATCTTCCAGCGTGGGGTGGCGCTTGCCTTTGTTCCAGCTGGTGCCACCCAGGGTCACGCCCTGGTACAGGGTGACGTCGTCGCCGATCTCGACGGTCTCGCCAATGACGATGCCCATGCCGTGGTCGATGAAGAAACGCCGGCCAATGCGGGCGCCCGGGTGAATCTCGATGCCGGTCATCCAGCGCCCGAAGTTGGAGACCATGCGCGCCAGCCACTTGAAGTCGGCCTTCCACAGCTTGTGCGCGCCACGGTGCAGCCAGATGGCGTGCATGCCGGGGTAGCTGGTCAGCACCTCGAAGGCATTGCGCGCCGCCGGGTCACGATGGAATACGCTTTGAATGTCTTCACGCAAACGCTCGAACATGACTAATCCTTCCGCTTATGCGGCTCGCCACGGGCCACTTTCTGGGTCTCCGTGAGAATGCCGCGCAATATGTTCATTTCCGCCTTGGCAACCGAGCTGCGGCCGTACAGGCGGCGCAAACGCGCCATCAGGTGCCGGGGGCTCTGCGGGTCGAGGAAGCCGATCTCCACCAGGGTGTTCTCCAGGTGTTCGTAGAAACGCTCCATCTCGTCGCTGGTCGAGAGCTCTGCGCTCTTGACCGACGCCACTTCGACCTTTTCGGTCTTGGACGCCTGCCCTTCGGCTACCAGCCAGGCCATACGCACTTCGTAGGCCAGGACCTGCACCGCCGCACCCAGGTTCAGCGAGCTGAAATCAGGGTTCGACGGGATATGCACGTGGAAATGACATCGCTGCAGCTCGTCATTGGTGAGCCCGGCGTGTTCGCGACCGAACACCAGGGCCACCTCGCCGCCCACCTGGGCGGCCTCTTCGACGCTTTTGCTGCCGCATTCGCGGGGGTCCAGCAACGGCCAGGGAATACGCCGCTCGCGGGCGCTGGTGCCCAGCACCATGGTGGTGCCCACCAGGGCCTCTTCCAGGGTGGCGACCACCTGGACGTTGTCCAGCACGTCGTCGGCGCCCGAGGCGCGTGCGCTGGCTTCGTGGGAGGGGAAATCCAGCGGGTCTACCAGCACCAGGCGCGACAGACCCATGTTCTTCATGGCGCGCGCAGCCCCGCCGATGTTGCCGGGGTGGCTGGTGTTGACCAGGACGACACGAATATTTTGCAGCAAGGCGAGCGCTCACAGACCGGGGGAAAGAAATGAAATCTTACCGAACAGATACCGCTTACGCTACGAATGCTGACTACCCTCTTCTGCAAACGTACTTTTCTGCTAGAATGTTCGGCTTTCTTTAACGACCTAGGTGAAACGTCCATGCAGCCCATGCTGAATATCGCGCTGCGCGCCGCCCGCAGCGCCAGTGAATTGATTTTCCGCTCCATCGAGCGCCTGGATACCATCAAGGTTGATGAAAAAGACGCGAAGGATTACGTCTCTGAAGTCGATCGTGCGGCCGAGCAAAAAATCATCGAAGCCCTGCGCAAGGCTTACCCGACCCACACCATCCGTGGTGAGGAAACCGGCCTGCACGCTGGCAGCGGCGAAGGCGCCGAATACGAGTGGATCATCGACCCACTGGATGGCACCACCAACTTCCTGCGCGGTATCCCGCACTTTGCCGTCAGCATTGCCTGCAAATACCGCGGCCGCCTGGAACACGCCGTCGTGCTGGACCCGGTCCGCCAGGAAGAATTCACCGCCAGCCGTGGCCGTGGCGCCCAACTGAACGGCCGTCGCCTGCGCGTCAGCGGCCGCACCAGCCTGGACGGCGCCCTGCTGGGCACCGGTTTCCCGTTCCGTGACAACCAGATGGCTGACCTGGACAACTACCTGGGCATGTTCCGCGCCCTGGTAGGCCAGACCGCCGGCATCCGCCGCGCCGGTGCCGCCAGCCTGGACCTGGCCTACGTGGCTGCCGGCCGTTTCGACGCCTTCTGGGAGTCGGGCCTGAGCGAGTGGGACATGGCCGCAGGCGCCCTGCTGATCCAGGAAGCTGGCGGCCTGGTGAGCGACTTCACCGGTGGTCACGACTTCCTCGAGAAGGGTCACATCGTTGCCGGCAACATCAAGTGCTTCAAGGCAGTACTGACGGCCATCCAGCCGCACCTGCCGCCTTCGATCAAGCGCTAAGCTTTTTCGCCAGGCAATAAAAAAGCACCCTTCGGGGTGCTTTTTTATTGCCTGAATAATCACCGACACCTTGTAGCCGCTGCCGCCAGGCTGCGCTGGCCCTTGTGAACACTGGAGATCTCCAGCGAGGCCCAGGGCCAGCGCAGCCTTCGGCAGCGGCTACGCATGCGGAGGCGCCTTTACTGCTGGGTCAGCACCAGCTGGCCGTCCTTGCTCACCGGGATCTTGGAGCCCGGGTCACGGTCCATCTTCACCTGGCCGACCTGGCCATTGAGCTGGTACTTCACGTTGTAGCCAACCACCTTGTTGCTGATGTCGTTGACCGTGTTGCAGCGGCTTTCGGTGGTGGTGTAGGTGTCACCGTTCTGCATGTGCTCCTGCACCTTGTTGCCCGCGTAGCCACCGCCCACGGCGCCCGCCACGGTAGCCAGGGTCTTGCCCTTGCCGCCACCCACCAGGTGGCCCAGCAGGCCACCACCCACGGCACCGATCACGGTACCAGCCACCTGGTGCTGGTCCTGCACGGCCCGGCGATGGGTTACCGCCACGTCATGACACTCCTTGCGGGGCGTCTTGATCTCTTGATTGATAGGGTCTACAGCCAGAACTTCTGCGTACTCTGGGCCACTTTTCACGAGGCTGTAGGTCGCGACAGCACCACCGGCAGTCACACCGACAGCACCCAACACTGCACCAACCAGCAACGATTTGTTCACTTGAACCTCCTGACCTTCTTATACGGATCAAAGTCCGCGCTTCTCCCAGCCTTGGAGCACAAAAAAAGGCGCGAGTTCAAAACTCGCGCCTTTTCAGGGGATTAAGTGACGGCGATCACATTACGGGCGATCGTCGACCTTGTCCTTGGTGACCGGGGCAATCAGGTCGTCGCTGTTCAGGTTCAGCCAGATCAGCACCACGTTGGCGATGTAGATCGAGGAGTAGGTACCCGCCAGCACGCCGATGAACAGCGCGATGGAGAAGCCGAACAGGTTGTCGCCGCCAAAGAACAGCAGCGCGGCGATGGCCAGCAGCGTCGAGATCGAGGTGGCCAGGGTACGCAGCAGGGTCTGGGTGGTCGAGACGTTGATGTTCTCGATCAGCGAAGCCTTGCGCAGCACGCGGAAGTTCTCGCGCACCCGGTCGAATACCACGATGGTGTCGTTCAGCGAGTAGCCGATGATGGCCAGCACCGCCGCCAGCACCGTCAGGTCGAAGGTGATCTGGAAGAACGACAGGATACCCATGGTCACGACCACGTCGTGCACCAGGGAAGCGATGGCGCCTACGGCGAATTTCCACTGGAAGCGGAAGGCCAGGTAGATCAACACGCCGCCCAGTGCCATGAGCATGCCCAGGCCACCCTGGTCACGCAGCTCTTCACCCACCTGCGGGCCGACGAACTCGGTGCGGGTGACCTTGGCCGGGTTGTCGCCGCCCACCTTGGCCAGCGCTTCAGCTACCTGGGCGCCCAGCTTGGGGTCGTCGCCCGGCATGCGCACCAGCAGGTCGGTGGTGTCACCGAAGTTCTGCACGATGGCTTCGTGGTAGCCAGCGGCTACCAGTTCGCTACGCACCTGGGTCAGGTCGGCCGGCTTCTGGTAGTTCAGCTCGATCAGCGTACCGCCAGTGAAGTCCAGGCCGAAGTTGAGGCCTTTGTGGAACCAGCTGAACAGCGCCAATGCCGTGAGGAACAGTGTCAAGGCGAACGCAATATTGCGAACGCCCATGAAGTTGATGGTACGTTTCATGGCAGCCCCTTAAATCCACAACTTCTTGAAGTCACGACCGCCGTAGATCAGGTTGACCATTGCGCGGGTCACCATGATGGCTGTGAACATCGAGGTAAAGATACCCAGGGACATGGTCACGGCGAAGCCTTTCACCGGGCCGGTGCCCATGGCGAAAAGAATGCCGCCTACCAGCAACGTGGTCAGGTTGGCGTCGACGATCGCGGTGAACGCGCGGCCGAAACCTTCGTTGATCGCGCGCTGCACGGTCATCCCGGCGGCGATTTCCTCGCGAATACGCGAGAAGATCAGCACGTTGGCGTCCACCGCCATACCCATGGTCAACACGATACCGGCAATACCCGGCAGCGTCAGGGTGGCACCCAGCACCGACATCAGCGCCAGCAGCACGACCATGTTCAAGGCCAGCGCCACGGTGGCGATCAGGCCGAAGAAGCGGTAGATGGCCATGATGAACAGCGACACGAACAGCATGCCCCACAGGGACGCATGGATACCCTTGGTGATGTTGTCGGCACCCAGGCTTGGGCCAATGGTGCGCTCTTCGGCGAAGTACATCGGTGCAGCCAGGCCACCGGCACGCAGCAGCAGGGCCAGTTCCGACGACTCACCCTGGCCGTTCAGGCCGGTGATGCGGAATTGGCTGCCCAGCGGCGACTGGATGGTTGCCAGGCTGATGATTTTCTTCTCTTCGGCGAAGTCCTGCACGGCCACGTCTTTCTCGACGCCGTCGACAGTCTGCTTCTCGTAGCGGGTGAACGGCTTCTGCTCGATGAAGATCACCGCCATGCTGCGGCCCACGTTGCTGCGCGTAGCGCGGCTCATCAGGTCGCCACCGTGGCCATCCAGCTTGATGTTCACCTGCGGCTGGCCGTGCTCGTCGAAGCTGGCCGAAGCGTCGGTCACCTGGTCACCGGTGATGATCAGGCTGCGCTCGACCGCGGCTGGCGGACGGCTGCCATCACGGAACTCGAAGGTCTCGGTGGTGGCGCGGGAATCATCCGGGCCAGCGCCCAGGCGGAATTCCAGGCTGGCAGTCTTGCCCAGGATGCGCTTGGCTTCGGCAGTGTCCTGCACGCCTGGCAGCTCGACCACGATGCGGTTGGCACCCTGGCGCTGTACCAGCGGCTCTGCCACGCCCAGCTCGTTGACACGGTTACGCACGGTGGTCAGGTTCTGCTTGATCGAGTATTCGCGAATCTCGGCCAGCTTCGCTGGTGTCAGCGTCAGCGACAGCACCTGCAGTTCGCCACGGGTAGTGGCGGCCACGTCGAAATCGGTGTAGTTCTTGCGGATCAGGGCCTGCGCCTGGGCCAGGGAATCGGCATCGCTGAAGCCCAGCTGAATCGCACTGTTCTGCTGTGGCATGCTGCGGTAGCGGATCTTTTCCTTGCGCAGCTCGGTCTTGACGTCGCCTTCGTAGATCTTCAGGCGGGCATCAATGGCCTTGTCCATGTCCACGGCCAGCAGGAAGTGCACGCCACCGGACAAGTCCAGGCCCAGTTTCATGGGGTGCGCGCCAATGCTGCGCAGCCACTGCGGCGTGGTCGCCGCCAGGTTCAGCGCAACCACGTAGTCATCGCCCAGGGCCTTGCGGACCACGTCCTTGGCAGGCAACTGGTCATCACGCTTGGCCAGACGCAACAAACCGCCCTTGCCATTCTCGGCCAGCGTTGCCGCCTTGACCTCGATACCGGCATCGGTCAGCGCCTTGGCGCTGCGGTCCAGATCAGCCTGGGTGACTTGCAGGGCGGAACTTGCGCCGGAGACCTGGATGGCCGCGTCATCAGGATAGAGATTGGGTGCGGAATAAATAAAACCGACCGCCAGCACCGCCAGGATCAGTAGGTATTTCCACAGAGGGTATTTGTTCAGCATCACGCCGCCCGTTCAAGACGCGGGGCGCCTTGCGCGCCCCGTCGATTGGTAAAAGTCTGAAGCTTAGATCGCTTTGAGCGTGCCTTTCGGCAGGGTCGCGGCAATGGCGCCCTTCTGGATTTTCAGCTCTACGGTGTCCGAAACCTCGATTACCACGAAGTCGTCGGTCACTTTGTTGATCTTGCCGGCGATACCACCGGTGGTCACAACTTCGTCACCTTTCTGCAGGTTGCCCAGCAGGTTTTTCTGCTCTTTGGCACGCTTGGCCTGTGGGCGCCAGATCATCAGGTAGAAGATGACCAGGAAACCGACCAGGAAAATCCACTCGAAGCCGCCGCCCATAGGGCCTGCCGCTGCCGGCGCACCAGCGTCGGCCAAAGCATCAGAGATAAAAAAGCTCATTTAGCACTCCAGTTGCAAAATTGTTGACTCAAAGGGTCACGAACTCAGTCCAAAGGCGGCGTGGCAAGCCCGCGTTTGGCATAGAAGGCATCGACAAAGGCGGCCAATGTACCTTGTTGAATAGCCTCGCGCAAACCAGCCATCAGCACCTGGTAATGACGCAAATTGTGGATCGTATTCAACATGCTCCCCAGCATTTCGCCGCACTTGTCCAAATGGTGCAGGTAAGCACGGGAGAAGTTCTGGCAGGTGTAGCAGTCGCAGGTCGGGTCCAGCGGCGAATCATCATGGCGATGGAACGCGTTGCGGATCTTCAGCACGCCGGTGTCGATGAACAGATGCCCGTTGCGGGCATTGCGGGTTGGCATCACGCAATCGAACATGTCCACACCGCGGCGCACACCCTCCACCAGATCTTCCGGCTTGCCAACACCCATAAGGTAACGAGGTTTGTCCGCGGGCATCTGGCCTGGCAGGTAGTCCAGCACCTTGATCATTTCGTGCTTGGGCTCGCCCACCGACAGGCCGCCGATGGCCAGGCCGTCGAAGCCGATCTTGTCCAGGCCTTCCAGCGAGCGCATGCGCAGGTTCTGGTGCATGCCGCCCTGGACGATGCCGAACAGCGCCGCAGTGTTGTCGCCATGGGCGTTCTTCGAGCGCTGGGCCCAGCGCAGCGACAGCTCCATGGACACGCGCGCCACGTCTTCGTCAGCCGGGTACGGGGTGCATTCGTCGAAGATCATCACCACGTCGGAGCCCAGGTCGCGCTGCACCTGCATCGACTCTTCAGGGCCCATGAACACTTTGGAGCCGTCCACCGGCGAGGCGAAGGTCACGCCCTCTTCCTTGATCTTGCGCATGGCGCCCAGGCTGAACACCTGGAAACCACCCGAGTCGGTGAGGATAGGGCCCTGCCACTTCATGAAATCGTGCAGGTCGCCGTGGGCCTTGATCACTTCCATGCCCGGGCGCAGCCACAGATGGAAGGTGTTGCCCAGGATCATGTGCGCGCCGATGGCCTCGATGTCACGCGGCAGCATGCCCTTCACCGTGCCATAGGTGCCCACCGGCATGAACGCCGGGGTTTCCACCACGCCACGGGGGAAGGTCAGGCGGCCACGACGGGCCTTGCCGTCGGTGGCCAGCAGTTCGAACGACATACGACAGGTGCGACTCATGCGTGATCCCCTGGCGCCGCTTCGCTTGGACCGCGGGGCGCCGGATTGCGGGTGATGAACATGGCATCACCGTAACTGAAGAAGCGGTAACCGTTGGCCACGGCAGCCTGGTAGGCGGCCATGGTCTCGGGATAACCGGCGAAGGCCGACACCAGCATCAACAGCGTGGATTCCGGCAAATGGAAATTGGTCACCAGGCAATCGACCACATGGAACGGCCGGCCCGGGAAAATGAAGATATCGGTGTCACCGCTGAACGGCTTCAACACACCGTCGCGCGCCGCGCTTTCCAGCGAGCGCACGCTGGTGGTGCCCACGGCGACCACACGGCCACCACGGGCCTTGCAGGCGTTCACCGCGTCCACCACCTCCTGGCTCACTTCCAGCCACTCTTTATGCATGTGGTGATCTTCGATCTTCTCCACACGCACCGGCTGGAAGGTGCCGGCGCCCACGTGCAAGGTCACGAAGGCGCTTTCCACGCCCTTGGCCTTGATCTGCGCCAGCAGCCCTTCATCGAAGTGCAGGCCAGCAGTAGGCGCCGCCACCGCACCGGCACGCTCGGCGTACACGGTCTGGTAGCGCTCGCGGTCGGCGCCTTCGTCGGGGCGGTCTATATAAGGTGGCAGCGGCATGTGGCCGACGCGGTCCAGCAGCGGCAGCACTTCTTCGTTGAAGCGCAGCTCGAACAGCGCATCGTGGCGCGCGACCATCTCGGCCTCGCCGCCGCCGTCGATGAGAATCATCGAGCCCGGCTTGGGCGACTTGCTGGAACGCACGTGCGCCAGCACCGAGTGGCTGTCCAGCACGCGCTCCACCAGAATCTCCAGCTTGCCGCCGGAGGCCTTCTGGCCGAACACACGGGCAGGAATGACCCGGGTGTTATTGAACACCATCAGGTCGCCGGGGCGCAGGTGCTCCAGCAAATCAGTGAACTGACGGTGGGCCAGCGCACCGCTGGGCCCGTCCAGGGTCAACAAACGACTGCCATGACGCTCGGCCAGCGGGTGGCGTGCAATCAGGGAATCAGGAAGCTCGAAGGAAAAATCGGCGACGCGCATGATGGAGTTCGGTTCGACAGGGCCGCAAAGTTTAGCCCAAAACGCACAAATTGACCACGCAGGAGAGTTGACCAACGGTCGAGGCCTCTCTATACTCCGCGGCCATTGAGCCCTGATGGCGGAATTGGTAGACGCGGCGGATTCAAAATCCGTTTTCGAAAGGAGTGGGAGTTCGAGTCTCCCTCGGGGCACCAAACATAGATCCCTTCTACCGGGGATTGCAGCAGAGAAACCGACCTTGAGTCGGTTTTTTTGTGCCTGGGATTTGGCTGGCCCCCACCAATTCCCGTAGCCGCTGCCGCCAGGCTGCGCTGGGCCTTACATACCCCACAAAATCTCGATCTCTTGGTGAATTCTTCGCAACCTCGCGCCGAACACACAAGGCCGGCAACGCCGATCCCACAGGCCATGGCACGTTGCAACAAATGTAGATGCTGCCGCCAGGCTGCGCTGGGCCTTACATACCTCACAAAATCTCGATCTCTTGGTGAACTCTTCGCAACCTCGCGCCGAACACAAGGCCGGCAACGCCGACCCCACAGGCCATGGCACGTTGCAACAAATGTAGATGCTGCCGCCAGGCTGCGTCGCGCCGCGCGGGCGGCGCTCGATCTCAAGAGCGCCAGAAAAACCACGGCATGCGCCTTTACGCCCTGATGCGGTTGCACGTCAGGCACATCGGGTGTTCTTCGCAGGTTCCGGCCTTGGATTGCGTCAAGGCCACCAAGCGCTAGCCGATGTTGTTTTGCCGCTGTTGAGATCGAGCGCCGCCCGCGCGGCGCGACGCAGCCTGGCGGCAGCATCTACATTTGTTGCACCGTGCCATGGCCTGATGGATGGCGTCGCCAGCCTTGTTTGCCCACAATCCTCCCCTCGACGGCTAACCGACACCGGGATGCAACGTTATGGCGGGTTGCCCAGGGACTTGTTCGCAAGTGCCGGTTCGTTCTGTCCGGTCCGCCAACCCTGTGCAATCCGCCACCCCACTGCTCCCCGTCAACCCCGACGTCCCGCTCGTGGATGCCCTGGCCCACAGCGCCAACCTGCAACTCATCGCCAACCAATTGATGACAGACGCCGCCATGGGCGACGACGCTCCTCATCTGGCGTGGGCAGCGGCTTAATTCCCACAACCTTGTGTCGAACATACAAGACTGGCAACGCCGATCCCACAGGCCATGGCACGTTGCAACAAATGTAGCACCGGCCATTAGGCCGGGTCGCGCCGCGCGGGCGGCGCTCGTTCTTGAGAGCGACATAAAAACCTGGGCATACGCTTTTGAGCCCTGATGCGTGTTCATGCCGGGCAAATTGAGGGTAGGTTCCAGCCACAGATTGCGTCACGGCGACCCGGCGGAACCCGAAGTTGTTTTACTGTGCTTGAAATCGAGCGCCACCTGCGCGGCGCGACGCAGCCTTCAGCAGCTTGTGTCTAGAGAAGGGAATAGAATCTGGGGTGAGAGCGGTGAATGGCAGGTTGTTCGGCAGCAGTGTTGATAAGCACGTGTAGCAGCAGAACCGCCATTCACCTCTCCGCTCTGGCTACAA